>DATHTS010000503.1:0-5736 GCA_035462935.1 Pyrinomonadaceae bacterium | reverse complement strand
ATTTTGTGCTGGCGCACGCTTCCGTTGAAGGATTTGACGCGCAAGGCACGCGAAGAATCTTGGAAAAAGCGTTTTTCGCCGAACCTTTGCCGATTAACGGTCATTTTCTAAGAGCCATCCAAACCACGACTGCCGCGCCGCTTTGCGAAGCGGCAATGATGCTTCTTACAGACAAACACAAAGGCGTGATTCTGCAAAGCCAAATCGAGCCGGAAGAGTTTTTAAAAGGTAAGTTTGTGAGCCGCATTTTCAATAATTAATCGGACAAATTTAAATATAAATGGAAACCACGAAATGACACGAAACAACACTAAAGCTTGTGCTTCTTCGTGTTATTTCGTGGTTTCATTATTAAAAAATCATTGAATTAAATCCTTCAAAAATTCAAGCCCGTTTTTCACATCCTCGCCCAAATGCACGCGAAGAGCGCGGCGGTTTCTGTCGAGCAAAACCTGAAAATCGCCGCGTGCCTGAGCCGCTTTGACCACGCCGAAAGTAAATTTTTGTTCGGGAACGGGAAAATCTCCCGCGTCGTCGGAAGTAATTTGCAGAAAAACGCCGTTGTTTCCGCCGCCTTTATAGGCTTGTCCGGTCGAATGAAGAAATCTCGGACCGAAACCGAGCGCGGTTGCCGTAAGTTCCGATTCCAAAACTTTGTGGCGAATTTCCTGCAAAATATTCAGGTTTTCCTCATTCATCTCGATGTAGGCGAGCAGGGCGAAATAATCGTTTTCCTGCAAATGAGCGAGATGCGCTTCCAAATATTTCCGCAAAGATTCTTCGCCTTCCGTATATTCTTTCAACCGCTTCGCGTATTTTTCGCTCGTGAAAAGTTTGATGCCGTTTTCTTCATAAAAAGGCGTTTCGGCGGGAAACTCGCCCGTTTTTTCGTATTCTTCGGTTAATTTTTTTGCTTCGATTTTGGCGGCTTCGACATCGGGCTGGTTGAAAGGATTGATTTCCATAATCGCGCCCGCGACGGCAGTCGCAAATTCCCAGCGGAAAAATTCCTGTCCGAGATTCATTTTGTCTTCCAGAACAATTTGAACAACGGGCAAGTCGCTGTCTTTGAGCAGCGCGATTTTTTCGTCCAAAGAATTGTCCGTTGTGTTTTTTAATTTCAAATAAACGAAAATTCTGTCATCGCCGTAATCTTCCGGCTTTTGAATCGCTTCGCGGTCAATCGGGATAATCGCCACGCCTTGTTTTCCGGTGCTTTCGGCAATCAATTGTTCGAGCCATGCGCCGAGATCGTAGATTTCGGACGAAGTAAAAATCGTCAGCTTATCGCGCCCTTCGCGCTGGCAAACGCCCAAAATCGTTCCCAAAATCGCTCCCGGATTTTCGCCCGGATTTTGAGATTTGCAAGCCTCGACCATTTCCCGCGCGTTTCGTAAAAATTCCTCAACATCCAAACCCATCGCCGCCGCCGCCGCTATCCCGAACACGGAAAGCGCGGAAAATCTGCCGCCGATTTCCGGTTCGCCGTAAAAGATTTTGCGAAACCCGTCGCGCTCGGCGACCTTTTGTAGTTTTGAATCGGGGTCGGTAATCGCTACAAACTGCCGCCCGGCGTTTTCGCGCCCGACTTTTTCGGCTAATTTTTCGTAAAAATACTGTTTGAAGGTATTCGGCTCCAAGGTCGAACCCGATTTGCTGGCGACCATAAAAAGCGTCTTTTCCAAATCAATTTTGTCTTCGATTGTTTTAATCTGCGCCGGCACAGTCGAATCTAGAACGTGAAATTGTTTTTTATCGAAGGTTTTAGCCAGAACCTCAGGGCAAAGCGAAGAACCGCCCATTCCCATCAGCAAAATATGCTCGAAACCGGTTTGCCCAATGTCTGTCTGAAAGTCGCGGTATTTTTGCAGATCATTCAATTCCTGCCCGACTACATCCAACCAACCGAGCCATTTCGCTTCATCGTCATTCGCCCAAACGCTCGCATCTTTCGACCAAATGCGCGAAATTTTGTTGTTACTTTGCCATTTATCGTGGTTCGCTTGAACCTCATTTGCTAAACTTTCCGGTAAAGCGTATGAAAATGAATTAATTGCCATAAAAAATTCCCTGAAAAATATTTGTATCTAAAAATCTTGCTTTACGGCGGCAAGCCTTGTCAAACATCCGTTCGGATTTAAATTTTCGATTCTGAAATAAAAAATTCGACCGCAAATTTCGGATAGATTTCCCGTTTCGGCTTTATTAAAATTGTGGATATGAAAGCGGAAATCTATTGGAATGCGGTTATAAATAATGACGCGAGATTCGACGGCGCGTTCGTTTACGGCGTAGATTCGACCCGAATTTACTGCAAGCCGTCGTGTTCGGCGCGGCAGCCGAAACCGGAAAACGTGCGGTTTTTTCCATCCGTTGAAACTGCGGAAGCGAAAGGCTTTCGCGCCTGTTTGAGATGCCGTCCGAGTTCGGAAAAAGCAAACCCACAAACGGCAGGCGTTCTGCGAGCTTGTGAAATCCTCGAAACCGAAGAACAAATTACTTTGGAAGAACTCAGCGCGGAACTTGATTTAAGCCCGGCGCATTTGCAAAAGGTTTTCAAGGAAATAGTGGGAGTTTCGCCGAAAAAATTTGCCGAGATTTCGCGGCTCGAAAAATTTAAGAAGGAACTAAAAAACGGAAGCGATGTAACCGAAGCGATTTACGAATCGGGTTTCGGTTCGAGCAGCCGGCTTTACGAAAATGTTTCGCAAAAACTGGGAATGACTCCGGCGGTTTATAAAAGCGGCGGCAGAGGCGTCAAGATTGATTTTACGATTGCCGAATGCGAGCTCGGAAAACTGCTCGTGGCGCGAACGCAGAAAGGAATTTGCTCGGTAACTTTCGGCGACGATGAAAATGTGCTCGCGGAAAACCTCAAAAAAGAATTTCCAAACGCCGAAATCCGCCGCGATGAGGCGAATTTGAAGGATTTTGTCGAAGCAATTCTGGGGAATCTCAAAGGCACGAACAAAACTTTGGATTTGCCGCTCGATTTGCAGGCGACGGCTTTTCAGATGCGCGTTTGGGAAACATTGCGAAAAATTCCTTATGGCAAAACGGCTTCTTACCGGGAAATTGCGGAAACTTTGGGCAACAAAAATGCTGTTCGCGCCGTTGCCCGCGCTTGCGCTTCAAATCCCGTCGCGCTCGTCGTTCCGTGTCACCGCATCGTGCGAAGCAGCGGCGAATTAAGCGGTTATCGCTGGGGCGTAGAGCGAAAGAAAAAACTTCTGGAAAAAGAAAAGAAACAATAAAAAGGGAGAAATTTATGAATTATCGTATCGTTCCGATACCTTCGGAAATAGCTGAAAGTGTGCGCCAAAACCTGAAATCGCCGCAATACGGTCATCCGGCTTTTACGGAAATCGCCAAAGGTTATGGTCCGTGCCGGTTGTGTCTCAAGACGTTTAATGAGGGTGCGGAAGAGAGGATTTTATTTACCTACAATGCCTTTGAAGGTTTATCGGATTTGCCTCTGCCGGGTCCTGTTTTTATTCACAAAGACAAATGCGAACCGTTTGACGAAGCTGAATTTCCGCCCGATTTGCTTCGGCTTCCGCTGCTTTTTGAAGGCTACGGACTGGAAAGCAAACTCGTCAGAAGCGAAAAAATGGCAGGCGAAAACCTGAAAAATCAAATTAAGGAAATTCTGATTTCGGATGAGGTCGAATACATAAATATTCGCAATGCCGAAGCAGGCTGTTTTGTAGCGCGAATCGAGCGAGCTTAATTTTGACTTTCAAATTTAACAAATGACTTGTAAAATCGGCGTATGAAAATACTGCCGATTATTTTTGCCTGCCTTTTCGCATTTAATTTTGCCGCTTTCGGTCAAACGAATTGTCTTGAAACCGCTAAAGTTATAAAACCTGTGCTTTCGGAAAACGCGCAAAAAACTTACGAAACAAAACTCGCCGAAGCTAAAGCCGATTATGAAAAATCACCAAGCGCCGATGCGATTATCTGGCTTGGCAGACGCACGGCTTATTTAGGAAATTACAAGGAAGCAATTCAAATTTTTACTCAGGGAATCGAAAAATTTCCAAATGACGCTAGATTTTACCGCCATCGCGGACACCGTTTTATAACGCTCAGATGCTTTGACGATGCTGTTAGGGATTTTGAAAAAGCTGCGCGGCTTGTGAAAGGCAAATCCGACGAAATCGAACCGGACGGCTTGCCTAATGCTCGAAACATTCCGACTTCGACTCTGCAATCGAATATTTTTTATCATCTCGGTTTGGCTTATTATTTAAAAGGCAACTTCAAACAGGCTTTGCGCGCCTATCGGGAAGCCGGGAAAGTCTCTAAAAATTCCGATATGCTCATTGCCACAACGCACTGGCTTTATATGACTTTGCGGCGCCTTAGTCACGAAAAGGAAGCGCGAAAGGCAATCGAACCGATCAAAGACAATCTCGATATTATCGAAAACGACGATTATTATAACCTCGTCCGGCTTTATCAGGGAAAACTAAAAGCCGAAGACCTCTTAAAAGAAATCGGCGCGGAGGCAAACACTTTGAGCAACGCTTCGCTCGGATACGGATTGGGAAATTGGTTTTTGTATAACGGCGAAAAGGAAAAAGCAATGAAAATCTTCCGGCAAATTACAGAGGGCAATCAATGGGCGAGTTTCGGTTATATCGCGTCTGAAAAAGAAACTCGTAGATAGGCTTTTATCCTGTTTAAGCCGCAGGCGCAAACCTGTGGCTGTGCTCTAACGCGGGCTGCAAATCAGAATATTTTTGTTAGAACTATTTTTCAAAAAACATTAACTTTGTCGAAGAAAATAAATGTTTTTGAGTAAATGAAATTTACCCTGACAACTCCTTTACTTATTCGTTTTTTTTTTATAGAATTGCGTTTGTTCACGGTCTAAACAAATCTTTAGAGACAATCAAATAAAACCCCAAATTATCTTAACTGCAGGAGAAAAAAATGCTTTTAAAACGAACGATTTTCCGGTATGCGCTTTTTACCTTTTTATTTTTGTTTTCCGCCGTTTTTTTAGCGGCGCAGAGCAATCAAGTGGATTTGTCATTTAATCCGGTGCCGAGTAAAGAAGTTACATCGAATATTTTATTCGGAGATCTTACGCTTCAGCCGGATGGCAAGGTCATAATTTTTGGCAATTACCAGCGCGGTAGCGATGAAATTATCGGCTATATTAACCGTGTAAATCCTGACGGCAGTTTGGATTCGACTTTTAACTGCTCCGCCTGTAATCAGATGCGGATAAGCAGCGTCTTAGTTCAACCCGACGGGAAGATTATTATCGCGGGAAATTATAAAAATCAAAACGGCAGCAACAGAGCTTTGATTATTCGTGTAAATCCCGACGGCAGCCTTGATTCGTCTTTTACATCACCTTTCGATCCAAACCAGCCGAGTCCCGGGAGCGATACCGCCGCCAAAGTGTTCGCCGTTCAGCCGGACGGGAAGGTTTTGGTAGGTTATCGGTTTTCCATTCCGTTGTTCAGGCAGGAAATAATTTATCGGCTGAATGCGGATGGAAGTTTTGATAATTCTTTTACCCCGATTGAGCTCACAGGCGGGCGATCAATCTCGCAAATTTTAAATGAACTTAAACTGTTACCGGACGGAAAAATATTAATCGGCGGAGGAAATACCGGGGCTTCCAGTGAAGGTTTTCTTATCCGTTACAATTCAGACGGAACGCGTGATGCAACTTTTGAACCGCCGGTATTTTCCGCAGACATTGTTCCGGGGTCA
>DATHTS010000502.1:0-13413 GCA_035462935.1 Pyrinomonadaceae bacterium | reverse complement strand
CCCGTTACGATTGCGTTTTCATCATTATCAACGGCGATGTCGTAACCGGCGCGCGCTCCCGGAAGATATGTCGAATAACTCAAGATCGGATCAATAACCAATTGCCGCGCCCGGTCGTATTCCCCGATTTTAAATTTCGCGCTGTTTTCATTTACTAAAGCGAATTCCCCTTCGACGTTTTGCCGCTGTCCCTGATTATCCGTTTGATACAAAACAGGTTTTTGCAAAACGACCTCGCCTTCGCCAACTGAAATCACTAATTCCCCGTCGGAATTTTTTGCGATTTTTTCCGCGCCGGAAAAATCCAGCTTAATTTGCTCGGGATCAGCGCCGGGCGAAACGATAAAATCAAACTCCAGTTCGGTCTGTTTGCCGTAATAAAGTAAATCAATCCCCGAATAGACGTTTTTGTATCGAACTTTCTGATAAGTCGGAATATCAGTCAGCCATTTATCCCGGTCGTTTCCTACCAGATAATTAACTTTTCCGGCAGTCTCTTCTTCACCGCTAATCTGCGGATTTTTGTTGGAATCAGCCAAGCTCATCGTTAAGGTCGAAAATGATAAATCCGGGTCTGAATTTATTTCCTTTTCACCACTCGATTTTTTCTTGGCTAAAGACAAAACCGCCTTATCGGCGAAAAAACTCATTTCGTATCCGTTGCCGCGAGTTAAAAAAGAGGATTTTTCGTCCGCCTGCCCGACATTCGGTTCAAAATAAAGCGGGATATTCTGGAATACTTTTTCCAAATTTCTCTGAGTTTGCTCAGTCGGTTGATTGTCATTTTTTTCAGGTGTTTCAAAAAAGACGCTACACAAAAACAAAATGCCGCCGAACGCTATTAAAGCAAGGATTAAATTACGATAATATTTGTGTTTCATAATTTTGTAAGAATATTTATTTCTCGAGGAGAAGATTTTTCTTGTATTGATAAAAATAGTAACTATCAACTATCCACTGACTTGCAGTAAACAAACCTTTCCAACCTATGCTAAACAGTTGATAGTTGAAAGTGGATAGTTGATAGTTTCTTTTATTTTCAACCTCTTTTAAGGAATAAACGCATTCGGAACAGGTTTATCACCCGCTGAACCGAATGCTGAAATCGAGAATCCGCCGGTTGATTTCACGACATACCAATTGGAATTTGCCGGTCTCCAGACGGCAAAATCATCCTTTAAATCTCCGTCGTAATCGCCCGGAACGGGAATGTCTCCCGGCGCGCCGAACGGGGCGGAATAGAATGAATTGTCTTCGCTTCTCAAGACAAACCACTCGCTTTTTGAAGGACGATAAAAGGCAATGTCGGTTTTTCTGTCGCCGGTGTAATCGCCGGGAACGGGTTTATCCTCGGCGGTGCCGAACTGGAAAGCGCGGTTTGCGCCGTCGCTGCTTCTCAAAATCCACCATTCTCCGGCGTCAGGTCGGTAGATGGCTAAATCCGCTTTGCCGTCGCCGTCAAAATCGCCGCTCGCGGGAATATCTCCGTCTCTTCCGAACTGCTGGATAATTGTTCCGCCTTTAGAAAGCAAAATATACCAATGCCCGTTTGACGGTCGAAATACAGCTAAATCCGTTTTCCCGTCGCCGTCAAAATCCGCCGGAGAAGGAATGTCGCCCTCTGCGCCGAAAGGAGCGGAATAGAAGCTGAAATCTTCGCTTCTGAGAACAAACCATTCATTTGTTGAAGGACGGAAAAAGGCAATATCTGTTTTGCCGTCGCCGGTGTAATCGGCAGGAATAATCTTGTCCGTGGATAATCCGAACTGAAAAGCGCGGTCGTTTCCGTCGGAGCTTCGCATATACCACCATTCGGCGGCTGAGGGACGAAAGATTGAATAATCGGTTCGACCGTCGCCGTCAAAATCCGCCGCCGCGCGTTTTACATAAACCGAAATAGTGTTGCTTGCGCTCGTCGAAGCGAGATTCAGGTTGCCGCGCAGGTCTTGCGCTCCGCCCGCGGGAATACTCGCTCTCACTAATCCGCTCGAAGTTATATTGCTGACGGCAACATTATAAACAGCTCCGCTTCCGGTTACTGTAATTTTTGCCAGAGAAACATTGGCGGTTGAACCGGCGAGCGAGACATCAAAAGATGTGAAACCGGTAACCGGTTCGCTGAACACGACCTGGAAATTGACCGGCTGGTTTGAAACCGGCTCAGCCTGACCGGACGCTTTGTTAATCGTTACCGAAGGCGGCACATTATCTATTGTTATCGTGTTGTCCGAGGATGTTGAAGACTGGCTGAGGTTTCCAATTGCATCCGTGACCGCTCCAGCCCGAACGGCAGCGCGAACAAAATGCCCGTTTGAAGTTATGTTCCCGACGGAAACATTATAGGTTGTCCCACTGCCGGAGATGGCAATAGTCGCCGTTGATATATTCGCGGTCGAACCGGTAAGCGTTATATCCGAAGAATCGAAACCTGTAACCGCCTCATTGAAAACCACTGTGAAATTAACCGGCGTCGTGATTGTCGGGTCAATCTGACCGGCAGCCTGATTGATTGTGACGGTCGGACCGACGTTATCAACCGTTATTTTATTGTCCGCGCCGGTAGAAGCCAAACTCGGATTTCCGGCTGCGTCATTAGCGGCATTTGCCGGAACGCTTGCCATAATAAAACCGCCGTTGGAAGTAAAATTGCCGATTGCTACATTGTAAGTGCTGCCGCTTCCCGAAACCGTAATCGAGGCAGATGAGACGTTGATTGTCGAACCGGCTAACGAAACGTCCGAATTGGTAAAACCTGTAACCGGTTCGCTGAAAACAACCGTAAAATTAACCGGAGTATTCCGCGTCGGGTCGGCTTGCGCGGCTGCTCGATTAATAGTTACGGTCGGCGAAGTTGTATCCAGAGTTACGGTATTATCCGCGCTCGTCGAAGCCAAACTTGAATTTCCGGCTAAATCCTGAGCCGCGCCCGCAGCGACGGAAGCGCGAACCGCGCCGTCGGATTTTACATTGCTGACGGAAATCGAGTAATTCGGCGAATTTCCCGTAACGGAGATATTTGCCGCTGAAACATCAGCCGTCGAGCCGTCGAGCGAAACATCGGACGCTGAAAACCCAACGACAGTTTCATTGAACACGGCGGTAAAATTAAGCGGCTCTGTTTTGACCGGATCGGCTTGCCCGCTCGCCTGCTCGACTTTAACCGCGGGCGCTGTATTGTCTACTACAACCCTTAAAGCCGCGCTGTTCAGGCTGGCGCCGTCGTTGAAAACCTGCCGCGCCGTGTAACTAAAAGTCCCCTCCGAAGATAAATCTGTATCCGTAAAAGTCGCGGAAGTTCCGGTGACGGTTTTGCTTCCGATTAAATCACCGTTTCGGTAAAACTCAACGGTCGCTCCTTCAATCAGGCTGCCGACCGTAAAGTTGAGATTACGGCTCATCGTGATATTATCGGTATCGCTGACGCCCGTATCATCCTCGGCTCGCAGATCCGGTTTCGCGGGAGCTTTTTCGACTTCTGCGGGCGTTACTTCAAAAGACCCAATATCAACTATCGCTATACCGTCTTTATCGCCGTCCTGCGGTCGTTTAACGCCGCGCAAATCGGTGGTGATCGGCGTATCGAGGCAGCCGCCACTTTCCGTCGAGGTCAAAACACAATTCGATCCGTTATCAATTGCCGGACTGCCCGCGCTCAAAGCGTGCGTCGGGATTATTCCGCCGTTTAATTTCAATTCGGGATCGAGCTGCGGGTCAGCATTAAGTTGATCGCCTTCGGCTCCTGACGCTCCCGGAGCGATGCCGATAATATTAAACCCTTCTGACACCAAACGCCCCCAGATGTCCGAGGGCGTTTCTCCGGCTAAATTTTTTGCGATGATGGAATTTCTTGAATAAAGATAACTATAATTGTTCAGATACTCCTGCAGGAATATTCCTCCGCCTGCGGTTCCTTTATTTGTGCGGTTAAAAGCAACAGTGCAATTTGTTAAATACAACTTGGCGCCGCTGCCGACCATAATTGCTCCACCGATGCCGCTATTAACTCCTTCAGCCGTCACAAAATTTTTACTAATAGTTGAATTAAAAATTCTTACTTCACTGACTGAATAAGTGGAAATACCGCCCCCATAAGAAGGTGAAGAATTGTTTGAAACTGTTGTGTTTATGATTGTCGCTCTCCCGTCAATAAAAAGCCCCCCTCCCGAAGAGTTGTAAGTTATTACGTTATTTTCGCTAATAATAGAATCGGTTAAAATTAAGTTATTTAAACCCGGTCCCGGAGAGCCTCCTTTAACTAAAATACCGCCTCCGGCACCGAAATAATCCGTCCCGCCGATACCATTCCCCTCCGTTATTTTTATTCCACTTAAGATTAACCCGGCATCGCGGTCTATCGTGATCACGCGGCTTTGATTATTCCCGCTCAGGGTTAGCATATCCGCTCCCGTTCCCTTGATGGTCAACAATTTTGCCGTCCCGCCTACGTTATCCGGCTCAATGACGAGTTGTCCGCTGGTTAAAACGATCTTCCGCGGCGTGCTGAAAACGGTTGAGTCGAACTCGATAACATCGTCTTCCTTATTAACATTCGCATCCAGAATCGCCTGCCGCAAGCTGCCCGCGCCGCTGTCGTTAGTATTAGTTACGGTAAAGGTTGCCGCCTGTCCTTGAAGCGAGGTTAAACCGATTAGAAATATTGCAATAATAAATAATTTAAGATGTTTCATATTTTTGAGCTTAAATTTGAACGAAATTTTACTTTCCAGATATTTTTTAGAGTTCAGCGATTTGTTTTTGATTTAGCTGCTTTTAACTTGGTGTCAGCAGAATCTATAGTAAAAAACGCGCGTAGAATTAATTACATAAAACCGCACACTTCCTGTTTTGAACATTTCTGTTATTCCTTTGTTTTTGTGACCAGAGGTTGAAGAACAATCAATAATTTTGTAGTTCCGAGATTCAAAAACCTGTATTTTAGGAACTCAACCTTTTTTTGAGTCATAAAAAAATACTATATTTTGCGATATAAAAGCAAGAAAAAAAGCAGTTCTCTAATATAGTAAACTGTTAATAATTCGTCGGGTTAGTTGCATATTCTTTCCGATTAGTTGTATTTCCTCGGCTTTTCTCGTTTACCGCATTTTCCAACTGAATTCTGTTTCGGGTTTGTTTATCATTTGATCCTCTTGAAAACATTTTCCGCTTTTATTTTTGTTGGAATAAAAGCGGAAAATGTTTGACATTGCCTTGACAATTTTCGCAAAAGAGTATTGAATCTATTAACCTTGCAATCACAATTTACGGTTCTAAGTTGCGTTTGCCTTAAAGCCGACTTTGCGGTCGTTCGCCCGTCGGACAATAACTGGTATGTTTTCAACGGCGCGGATCAAACCTGGGTTTCGCGCCAATTCGGAAAAACCGGCGATGTTTTCGTCCCGGCTGATTACGACGGCGACGGACGAACGGATATCGCGGTTTTCCGCCCAACGGAAAATGTCTGGTATTTAATGAAAAGCTCTCTCAATCAATTTTCCGCGGTTAAATTCGGCGCTAAAGGCGATATTCCAACGCCTGCCGATTACGACGGTGACGGCAAAACGGATATCGCCCTTAAGGCGGCTTTTGTCCAACGAAAAGCCTGCTAAAGTAGGGACTCAAAACATTAAATAATTTAGATTACAGTGTATTTATTTAGGAGAATTTTCTTTAATATACTTTTCGATTTTCTCTTTTTCGGAATACTGGGGAACTTTTTCGAGAAATAATTTGTATTCCGCAACAGCTTTATCCTTTAACCCCGCGGCATTATAAAGCGCGGCGAGACGAAGGTGAATTTCCGCCTTTTCAATCGGAGCAAGTTTAATAGCCTCATTTAAATGACCGACCGCAACCGAGCCCTTTTTTATTTGCAGATAAGCCTCGCCCAGATAATGTTGAGCATCGGGCGAGCCGGCATCGGTCTGGGCGGCTTTGGTTAAGACAGGAATTGCTTTATCAGCCTGCTTCTGAGCCAAAAACAGTTTGCCTAAATTTATGAGAGCGACAATGAAATCGGGTTTTTGTTCGAGCGCTTTGGTATAGGCTTCTTCAGCTTCGGAATATTTTTCACCTTTAAAATAAAGCGTTCCAAGCTCTGTCCAGGCGACGAAATCCTTCGGGTCGCTTTTTACCAAATCTTTAAAAAGTTTAATGGCATTGTCAGATTTTTTCTCCTTAGCGGCAGCGGAAGCTTTTTCGTAAATTTTTTCATTTTCGGGGCTTCTTTGGTAAAAGGCTTTACTCGATATAACTCCGGTTTTTCCCTTTACGCCCTGCGCGTGAGCTAAATTAATAACCAGGTCTTGTCTAATGCTGCCCATAGTAGATGACGGCAATTGTTGTCTCGCAACTTCAACTCCATTCATCTCAACGGCTAAAATTGCCATCTCGCGCGGAACGCTGGGCACAAAATAATTACCTTTGTCGTCAACCTGCCTTCGGTCAACTAATGCCCCGCTGTAATACACTACGACATAAAAGGTCGGTACAGGTTGCGAAGCATCGAGCCCCTGCACGGTTAGCTTCCCCGAAAGCGGAGCCTGGTTTCTATTGGAACTATTTTCGCCGATCATCCTCGGCAAGCCGGACGATTGCCTTGTTTCATCATCCTGGGCGTTTGCCCACCCGGCGGATAGGAAGATCAGAAAAAAGAACACTGGTAAAATCGAAAGAGTTTTCTTCATTTTTATCACCTTTTAAAGCGGAATTTTCGAGAAGTATACTACAAATAATCGAAATTGACTAGATAATTTAACGCGCTGCAAAGCTGTCGTTTCCGGTGATTTGCAATAAATGGCGCGTGTCGTTCAAAGCGAGAATACGAACGTTTCTGCGTCCGCGTATCTCGAAACGGTTTATGCCGCAATTCGAGGTAACCAGCCACGGCGTGGTTCTGGTGTGGCGGTGAATCGCTCCCATTAGATAGAGAGACATAAAACAAATCGCGCCGGTATGCGAAAAAATTGCGATGCGCCCGCCATTGTGTTCATAAAAAATTTCGTCCAGGGCGCGGGTGGCGCGTTTGAGCAATTGACGATAACTTTCGCCTTTGGTAATGACGTGATGAATCTGGCGATTGACCAGCGCGTAATAATCTTTCGGATGTTCGGCTTTTGATTCATCGAAGGTCAAGCCTTCCAAAACTCCGACGTTTCTTTCCCGAAAAGCCGGAGTCGCAATAATTTCCAAATCCAAAATTTTTCCCAGCGGCGCGGCGGTTTGAATGGCGCGGCGCAAATCGCTCGAATAAATCGCCGTGATGTTTTCTTTGGCGAGAGTTTGCGCGGTAATTTCGGCTTGCTGGATGCCTAATTCGGAAAGCGGCGTCGGGCTGTGCCCGCCAAAACGCCCTTCGGCATTTCCGGCGGATTGTCCGTGTCTGACGAGGTAGAGTTTCGTTACAGGCATCCCTTTTAATTAAAAATTCCAAATTTCAAATTCCAAATTGTTTTCTAATCTGGAATTTGAAACTTGGAATTTGAAATGCTTCAAGCCGCAACCGTTTCCGCCTTTAATTTCTCGGTTTGATAATGCGTCGTCAAAGCCTCGATAAATTCGTCCAACGCGCCTTCCATAACCAGATCGAGTTGGTGAACGGTCAAACCGATTCGGTGGTCAGTTACGCGGTTTTCCTTGAAATTATACGTGCGGATTTTTTCGCTTCTATCGCCGCTTCCGACCATTGATTTGCGTTCGGAGGCGAGGGCTTCGTGTTGTTTCTGCTCTTCGATTTCCTGAAGGCGGGCGCGAAGAACGCGCATCGCTTTTTCGCGGTTTTTGATTTGCGATTTTTCGTCCTGCATCGAAACGACCGTGTTGGTCGGAAGGTGCGTGATGCGAACGGCGGAATAAGTCGTGTTCACGCTTTGACCGCCGGGACCGGACGAGCAGAATGTATCAATCCGTAAATCGTTCTGGTCAATCTTCACGTCAACTTCTTCGGCTTCGGGCAGAACGGCAACCGTGATGGCGGAAGTATGAATTCTGCCGCTCGATTCGGTTTGCGGGACGCGCTGAACGCGGTGAACCCCCGATTCAAAACGCATTTTTGAAAAAACGTTGTCGCCCTCGATCATCGCAAATGCTTCCTTTATTCCGCCCACGCCCGTGTCGGAAGCATCCAAGATTTCCATTTTCCAGCCCTGCCGCTCGGCATAACGCGCATACATCCGCAAGATTTCGGCGGCAAACAGCGTGGCTTCATCGCCGCCCGTTCCGGCGCGAATCTCCAGAATGACGTTTTTCTCATCATTTGGGTCTTTCGGGAGAAGCAAAACCCGCAAATCTTCTTCCGCCTTTTCCACATTTCCTTCGAGTTCGGCGATTTCCATTTCGGCAAGCTCGCGCATTTCCTCGTCGTCGGTTAAATCGAGGATTTCCCGCGCGCCTTCCAGTTCGCCGCGCATCTTTTTGACTGCGCGGTATTTTTCGACAATATCGCCCAAAGAGCGATGCTGCTTCATCAGCTTTGCGTAGTTCGACATATCGCTCATCAATTCGGGCGAAGAGATTTGCGCGGTCAATTCCTCGTAATTTTTTTCAATCTGTGCGAGTTTTTCCAACATATTTTAATTAAAAATTTCATTAAGCCTAACCTTGAAGTTCGGTAAAACGTCTTCACCGTTAAGCTCGTCTGCTTCTCTCAGAACTCTGATAACATTACTTTGCCGGTGAACCTGAACTATTTTCTGTTTCGGATAAACTATCCAGACCAGTTTCGTTCCGGCAGAAAGGTATTCTTCAATTTTTTCTTGAATCTCATCGGAAGTATTTCCGGGCGAGATTACCTCCACAGCCAAATCCGGCGCGGTCGGAAAAAAGGTTCCTGGAATTCCAAATTCGGCGAGTTTTTCGTTTCCGACAAATGAAATATCAATTCCGCGAACAGTTCCTTCTGCCAGAATAAACCCCGTTTCGGCGGCGAAAACTCTTCCGAGATTATTTTCCCGAACAAAATTAGATATTCGCGTCTCTAACTCGTCGGTAACGGCTCCGTGTTTCGCGCCTGTGGGCATAGCCGTTTCAAACCTTCCTCCTTTGGGAACAATTTTCCCCTTAACCAGCTCGAAGCCTTCGACAAACGGCGAATCGAAAAATTCATCCGCCGTCATTGGCTCTTCTAACGCTTTTTTTAAGATCGCGCTCATTTGTTTTCCCAAATCTAAACCACAACTTCCAACTCTCGATCAAACGCCGGAACTTTTTCCGCTTCAATCGGTTCAAGTTTCAGAGACTCTTTCAAGGCTTCGATGGCGACTTCCAATTGCCCGTCATCAGGATTCTGCGTCGTGATATTTTGCAGCCAAATTCCCGGCAAGGTCATTAACTTGAAAACAACGCTCGATTCCTTTTTCGCCGCGTAGCGAATGATTTCATACGAAAGCCCCGCCACCAAAGGCATTAAAATAATTCGCACGACCAAATTCAGCCACAGCGCGTCAAATTTAATCACCGAGAAAAGCACAATGGCGACGAGCATCACGACCATCAAAAATGAAGTTCCGCAGCGCGGATGCTGACGCTTTTGCGTGTGAGCGTTTTCGACCGTCAAATCCAAGCCTTTTTCCCACGTGAAAACGGTTTTGTGTTCCGCGCCGTGATATTCGAAAACGCGGCGGATGTCTTTCAGATACGACATCGAGAAAATCATCACGACGAAAAACAGCATTCGGATAAGACCGTCAATCAGGTTAAAAGCGACCCAGGAATCCGGTTTGACTTCCCAGACGTATGCTGTAAGTGTCTGCCACCAACCGGCGTTTGCGATGATTTCCGGCGCTGCCGCCCAGCCGAGCGCGATAAACAAAACGTTTGTCAATATTAGCGGCGCGACGATAAACAGCAGGATATTGAAAAGCAAAGCGAACGCTATCGAGCCGACTGTGCTTGCCGATTGCGCGGCTTTTTTCGCTTTCGGTTTTTCCGGCATTACGACTTTTGCGGGCGCTTTTGTAAAATTCTCGTCCGTCGTGCCTTCGGCTAAAACAGGTTCGGTTTGGAGTTCCGCGACTTTTTCGCGTTCTTTTTCCGCTTCCAAATCTTCCTCGTAAATCCGGGCGGAAAAATTCAGCGCCTTGATTCCCAGAGCCATTGATTGAATCAAGGTCGCGCCGCCGCGCAAAACCGGCAGATTCAGCCATTTGTATTTATCGCTCCATTTCGGAAGCTTTTCAGCCGTGCGAACAATCGAGCCGTCTTTTTTTCTGACGGCGATGGCATACGCACTCGGCGTGCGCATCATTACGCCTTCCATCACGGCTTGACCGCCGACGATCAAATCGCGTTCAATGCTCAAAAATAATTGCAGTGATTTTTTCATAGTGTTTTTCGGGGTGCGCGTCTTTGATGCTTTTGCATTTCGAGCGGTTGTCGAAAGTCAAAGCGCCTTTATCGAAAAAGAAATAACGCCGCGCTTTTTCCCGTTTTATCGTTCCCCGGATTTAAACCGAGAGCGAACGGCGCAAAGAAAAGCGTCGGCGTTAAATTTTAATCGGCTAGTGTCTTTTTATCAACAATAAATTCACTTCATTGCTCCGCTTTCGCGCCGCTGCGCGCATAACGCTTGTTAAAGCGGTCAACGCGACCGGCGGTGTCAACCAATTTCTGTTTTCCGGTAAAAAACGGATGACATTCCGAGCAGATTTCGATGTGCAGTTCCTCGCCCATTGTCGAGCGCGTCTTAAAGCTGTTGCCGCAGGCACAGGTTACATTTACTTCGTCGTAATTTGGATGAATTTCTGGTTTCATTATCTTATAACTCCCTCTTGTATAAAATCCGCGCCTCAGCGCAAACTTTGATTTTATGTATGATTGTCATTTTGGTCAAGCCGTTGGCTGTAGGTTTTCAGGCGTCGGCAAAAACGCCGTAGAGGTCTAAGATTTCCAAACTGACGAGATTATCGTTTTCATCGAAGTTGTAGATAACGTCGTTTTCATAATCCATACTGCCTCTGACCGACGGTTTATCCGAAACACGAATCACCAGCAAATCAACGTCTCCCTGATAATTCATCTTCAATATATTTTCCGGCAAATCAATGCGTTTTCGCGCTAAATTCAGCCATTCGACGGCTGTTTCGCTTTCTAATTGTGTCGTGACCATACAACTTTATTCTTTTCAAAAGATTCGTCAATAAAAGCCGTGATAATAAACCCGTCTTCGGAATTAATTTCACGATATGCAACCTGAATCCAGCGATGGCGCCCTAAATTAACAACGGCAATTCGCGCTCCTCTCTGCCCGCGTGTAATGAATTCGGGGTTTTCAACCGCTCGTAAAATCTCGTTGTAAAACCCGCTCATATTCGGATGCTCATCCAAAATATGTTCCCATCGCTCGTCGGTTAAACGAATCGGAACGCCATTAACGGATTTTACAATATCCAAAATCATAAAGCGAGAATTTTCCTGCTTTCAAGCACTTAATAAACTTTCCAATCTTTGCTTCTCAATACCGTAAAATTCTTTGATTGATCGGATTTGCCGCTCCAGTTCTTCCGCATCAACATTTTCCGCTGCCTTCGTTCCAACCAGCATATTGTTCTTCGGCGTGTGTTCCGTCGAAATAAATTCAAAAAGTTTCGCTGAATAACCGCTTCTCTCCAAAAGCAAAGCGCGAAGCCCGTCTGTGATTGATTCGGCTTCCCGTTCAAGCATTATCCCGTGTTTGAGAATATTCCTGAACATCTCCGGCGGCTTGATTTGCGGGCGAATTTCCTGATGACAGCATGGCGCGACGACGATTAAATCAGCATTTGCTTGGATACCCTGAAAAATCGCATCATCCGTCGCCGTGTTGCAGGCGTGAAGCGCGATCAAAATATCAACATCCTGCAAATCGTAATCCCCGATATAGCCGTGAACGAATTGCAGATTTTCGAACTCGCTCGCCCGCGCAATGTCGCTGCAAAGCCTGACGAGTTCTTCTTTTGTGTCAACGCCCGTAACTTGAACGTCAATTTCGCGTATGTTTTTAAAATAATCATAAGTCGCAAATGTCAGATAACCTTTGCCCGAACCCATATCAACGATTTTCAGTTCCCTGCGGTCTTTTAGGGGAGATTTATCGAAAAGACTGCCCAGAGTTTCGACAAATTTATTAATTTGCCGCCATTTATCCTGTTGCTTATCACGGATTTCGCCGTGATCGGTCGTGATTCCGAGCGCTTTTAAGTAAAAACTGTTCGGGTCTATTTGAATCTGTTTTTCGCGGTCGTGCTGCAGCGTCGGTTTCGCCTTAAACGTCGGTTTTGCCACATTTAAACGCGATTTCCCTTTTTTGCCGATGTCTAACTGGAAATCGTTTTCGGTCGTAAAAAGATGCCCGCTGAAAAAATCAGTTCCCAGAATTTCGCGCAAGATTTTCACGCCCTCGTTAAACTCATAATTTTTCGCCGTATCGCGCGTGTCCTGGCGATAAAGAAAAAACAGCCGCTCGCCTTTTTTAGTTTTTATCAAACGAACCAGAATCTTTTGCAGATGCTCGTCCCTGCCCTTATAATTACCTAAAGTCATTTTTACGAAAGTTTCTTCGTGGAGACTGCGGGCAAATTCGGCGATGAATTTTTCGATGTTTTCACTCATAGCTTAAAAAACAAAGATTAGCACAGATGAATATGGATAAAAATTTCATAAACCGCGACGATTTTCTAAAAGACGTTCTCTTTATTTTAGGCGAAACCTTTGAAGGCTCGCCCGAAGGACAGGGCAGCGCGTATCTCGATAACGGCGTCGGCGTTTTCAATACTCTGGAAAACCTTTCGGCGGAACAGGTTTCCCGTCACATCGGCGGAACAACGATTGCCGCTCACACCGAACACGCCAAGTTTTATCTTGACCGTTTATGCGAATTCATCAACGGCAGCACCGAAAAGGTAAATTGGGAACAAAGCTGGCTGATCGAAACCGTCAACGAAACCGAGTGGAATTTTCTGCGCGAAGGAATGCAAAAATCCTACGAAGGAGTTTTGCGCTGCTTTGCCGAAGTTGAAACTTGGAAGGAAGATAATATCGGCGAGGCGATAGCGATTATCGCGCACACGGCGTATCATTTGGGCGCGATCCGGCAGATTGCGAAGGCAGTTTCTAATAAAGAAGATTAAGTTATGAACAATTTATTTCATTTAGCTTTTCCCGTTCGAGATTTGGAAGAAGCCCGTAAGTTTTACGGCGGCGTTTTGGAATGCGAAGAAGGCAGGAGTTCGGAAAACTGGATTGATTTCAATCTTTTCGGGCATCAAATCGTCGCGCATCTCGCGCCCGACGGCGCAGGCATCAGACACCGAAACGAAGTGGACGCCGACCACGTTCCCGTGCCGCATTTCGGCATCGTTTTGCCGATGGATGAATTTCAGCAGTTTGCCGAAAAGCTGAAAACAAAAGGCGTGGAATTTATTATTGATCCGAAAATTCGTT
>DATHTS010000501.1:0-4328 GCA_035462935.1 Pyrinomonadaceae bacterium | reverse complement strand
GTCGCCGGAATCTGATAGGGCGAAGAGCCGTTGTAGGTGGCGAAACGATTAAAAAGCTGCCGCAGTTTCGGCGAGGAGAAATACTTCGCGTTGTGTTTATCGAGAGTTTGCAATGTCGAGATTTTGAGCAAATCGGGCAGGTATTTCGGTTTCAGAAGTTTTGATAAATCATTGAGACTATAGGAAAGAAAAGTCTTTTCGGCGACTTCGTATTTTTGCCTGGAATCGGCGAGATATTTTTTGAAATTTTTCGCGTCCTGCGGCGCGATTCGCTCGATTTCTCTTTCGGTTTTTTGCAAATCGCCCGAAGCATCAAACTGCGTTCCGTCCGTCCAGAAATAGCGGCAAATCGGATCAAGCTGGATTAATTCCAGATAATCTTTGAGTTCGCGCCCGGCGAACTCAAAGAGGTCTTCCAAGACGTGCGGCATCGTCAGAAGCGACGCGCCGGTGTCGAATCTATAACCGCCGGATTCGATAAAATTCACCTTGCCGCCCGCTTCTTCATTTTTTTCCAAAACGGTAACTTGAAAACCGGATTTGGCAAGCCGAATCGCGGCGGAAAGCCCGCCCAAACCCGCGCCGATAATTATGGCTTTTTTCATTAAACCGGATTAACCGCAGAGCAACCGTGTAATAAAGTCAAGATAGACTGCCAAGCAAATTTAATGGCGAAGTATCGAGTTACAAATACAAAGCTGTTTTTGCATCACTGCCGTCAGAGCCATCTTAAAAGGTTTACCTTTTTCTGGCAATCGCCGATAAAACAACTTTCTTCATTCGATGTCTGCCGGTAAGCGTTAAAAGCTCTCTGATAAAGTTTCCGGCGTGTGAATGCTCCGCTTTTCCAAGTTTATTTGTGTTCACGCCAAGCAGGATGATTAATTATTCTTAAATTTCTCTGCGCTCTGCCTCTCAGCGGTAGAAAATTATTTTCTAATCGCAATTGTCTCTGATTTAACCGGAATTTCCGTCTGCAAAAGCCCGTAAACGGCTTCGAGCATCTGTTTTTGTCTGATTCGTCCGTTTACGCCGTCGGCTTCGAGGTTGATATACGGGATATTTTCCCGCGCGGCGAAAATCGAGAGCGAACCGTCGTCAACCGCGCATTTTTTTGATTGCAGGCGCGGCACGGATTTCTGAACGACAATGTTAAAGCCTTTTTCGGCGAAATATCCGACATATGCGGGCGTGGAAAGAAAGATGAAATTGTCCACGTCTTCTTCCGTGTTGGAAAGATAAACGCCTTCCGCTTGATCTTTATACGCGCCTTCGGCGAGGCTTTCGGAATTTGAAATATTAATAAAAGCGACCGCCGTCAAATCGCCGGATTTTTTATCAACGGCTTTCGCGTCAACATCCGTGTTGTTGTGAACGGCAACTAAAAATCTTTCGCCATCTCTTAAACTCCTGCCGTCCGGCGCGAGAAGAATCCGCAAAAGATTGTCGGCAAAAATCTTGACGACCGTTTCGATTTCCGTCGCCGCGCCGCAGGTTCTGCCGTTTTCGGTGTAAATGCGATTCGGGTCAATCGCGTATGCCTTGCCGCCGAATTTGAATTTCAAATAGCGGCTCGGTTTTCCCTTCTCATCCAATGCTTCGATTTCCACCACGCGCCCGCCGTATTTTTCAACCGCTTCTCTCGCAAGTTTGACGGCGATTTGCTCGTTGTAGTGCGGCGCGAAAAATGTAATTTGCGCGCCCGCATTTTCGTAAATGTTGATTTTTACTTCCGTTTCGCCGAGAAATAATTTCTGCGTGCTTTTGACGGCTGCGCCCTGCGCCGTCGCCGCAATTAATAAAATAAAAATAAATAATAGCGTTGATTTCATATAAAAAACCTCTTTCGGGCAATTCGTCCAAATTACTAACGCGCATTTTCGCTCGAAAAAGGTTCAAGTATTTTTTTTACCGCAGAGGCGCAGAGAGAAATAGAAACAGGATAGACAAAACTTACAGGATAAAATAAATTCTTATCTCCGGTTCATCTGCGGTCAATTTCTCTCAAATTTCTCTGCACCTCTGCGATGAAAAGTCAGCGCCAAATTTTCAAATATCTCGCAAACCATTTCTGCGCGAACGGCGATTTTAAGCTTTCCAAAGTCTGTTCCGTCGCGGCAGCTTGCGTGATTTTCGAAAGGGTTGGATAGACGTGAATCGCTTCGTTTAATTTTGCGAGGGAAAGATTGTGCTTCATCGCCAGCACAAATTCATGAATTAATTCGCCCGCTCTTAAACCGACAATATGCGCTCCGACAATTTTCTTTCGGCGCAGAATGATTTTGGCAAAACCATTGCTCTCGCCCTCTGTTTGCGCACGGTCATTTTCGTCAAAGAATACTTTGATTACTTTTACTTCACCATATTTTTCACGCCCTTCTTTTTCGGTTAAACCGACGCGCGCAACTTCCGGCTCGGTAAAGATCGCCCACGGCACAACTGAAAAATCCGCCTTTTTCGTGAACGGATAAAACAGAAAAGCATTTTGTAAAACGATTTGCGCCTCGTAATCCGCCGTGTGCGTAAATTGAAAATGCCCGGTTACGTCGCCCGCCGCATAGATGTGTTTTTGCGATGTGTGAAGATATTCGTCCGTGAAAATCTGCTTTTCGTCATATTTAACGCCCGCTTTTTCAAGGTCTAAGCCTTTTGTGTTCGGCTTTCTGCCGACCGCCGCAAGTATTTCATCACAAGCGATTTCTTCGGTTTTTGCGTCTTTTTCAATTGTTACAATTTTTTCGCCGTCTTGATTTTTATGAAATTTAACGGCTTTTGTTTCCGTCAAAACCTCGATGCCTTCTTCAGCGAAAATTCTTTCGATCAGCGCGGAAATTTCATCGTCTTCCTTCGATAGAATGCGGTCTGACATTTCGATTAAAGTAACCCGCGAGCCGAAACGCCCAAATGCCTGCCCGAGTTCCGCGCCGATTGCGCCGCCGCCCAAAACGATTAATCTTTCGGGCAAATCTTTTAACTCGAAAACTTCCTCGTTGGTGATAAATCCCGTTTCGTTTAAGCCTTCAATCGGCGGGATGAAAGGAGATGAGCCGGTTGCAATGCAAAAACGCTTTGCCCGCATTAAGCGTTTTTCATTTGAGTTTTTCAGCGAAACTTCGATTTCATTCGGATTGAGAAATTTCGCGCTGCCAAAAATAACTTCGACGCCCATTCTCTCGAATCTTTCGGGCGAGTCGTGTTCCTCGATTGTTTCGATAACGCTTCGGACACGGTTTGTTATTGAGGCGAAAGAATCGTTCTGGAATTTGGAATTTGGAATCTGGAATCCCAGTTTTTCCGCGTTTTTAATATCGCTCGCCAATTTTGCCGAGCGAATCAAAGTTTTCGACGGAACGCAGCCCGTGTAAAGACAATCGCCGCCGAGCAGATTTTTCTCGATCAAAGCGACCTTCGCGCCCAAAATGCCAGCGCCGCCCGCCGCGACCAATCCGGCGGAACCGCCGCCGATGACAATTAAATCGTATTTATCAGACATTATTTTTTCATTGCTCTATATCTTAAAATAAAACTGCAAATTTGCCTCTGCAAAAAGAAAAAGCGATTATATTTACAGAAGATTTATTCAAAAGGGTTTTAATAAAAGTTTATTGGAGAATTTATGAGCGTAGAAGTTGTAATGCCCCAAATGGGCGAATCTATTACAGAGGGAACTGTTTCAAAATGGTTAAAATCAGTTGGGGATAAAATTGAGAAAGACGAGCCGATTTTGGAGATTTCAACCGATAAGGTTGACGCCGAAGTGCCGAGTCCGGGCGCGGGAACATTGTTGGAAATCAGAACGCAGGAAGGCGAGACGGTTGAAGTCGGTTCGGTTGTCGCCGTAATCGGGGCGGAAGGTGAAAAGCCTGCCGGTAATGGTCAACCGGCAGCCGCCGCAAGTCAGCCGCAAGCCGAAACGCAACCCGAAGAACCGGAGCAAACGACCGTCGAAGAGCCTCAAGTCCAAGCCGCAAGCGCAGGAGCGACATCTGAAATAGCCAACGAACAACAACCAACGAACAACGAACAAGCCAATGAAGTCGTGATGCCGCAGATGGGCGAATCCATTACCGAGGGAACGGTTTCAAAATGGCTCAAATCGGTCGGCGACAGAATTGAAAAGGACGAGCCTTTGCTTGAAATTTCAACCGATAAAGTTGACGCGGAAGTTCCCAGCCCAGCCGCCGGAACGCTTCTGGAAATCAGAGTTAATGAAGGCGAAACGGTCGAAGTCGGCTCGGTTGTCGCCCTGGTCGGCGCAGAAGGCGCAGCCGTTTCAACTGCTCCGCAAAGCCAAACATCAACCGCCGGACAAGCGCAGGCTGAACAGC
>DATHTS010000500.1:0-4249 GCA_035462935.1 Pyrinomonadaceae bacterium | reverse complement strand
TTTATCTCCTTTGAAATTTTTGGTTGGAATGGAAAATCAGCAAAACTTTACACTTTTTAAATTGGAATTTCAAATAAAAAAATAAAAAGGCGAGGAGAATATTCATAAATTCTCGCATCGCCTCTTTTCTATCGCCGGCAGCTTTTCTAAATCTTGATATTGTTTCTCTGCAAAAGCGTTTCAAAACTAGGTTTATCAACAGCTTTGATATAGGCATCTTTCGGCTCGACCATACCCTTTTGGACGAGATTAAACAGCGCGTCATTGAGCATCACCATTCCGTTTGCCTTGCCGGTCTGCATCGCCGAAGCGATTTGGAAGGTTTTGCCCTCGCGGATGAGGTTTGAAATCGCGGGCGTTACGATCAAAACTTCGAGAGCCGCGACGCGCCCGCCGCCTTTTTTCGGGAGGAGAGTTTGGGCGATAACGCCCTTCAGAGATTCGGAAAGCATCACGCGGATTTGCTGCTGGCGGTCGGCGGGGAATTGGTCAATGATTCGGTCAACCGTTGAAACCGCGGTCGTCGTGTGCAGTGTTCCGAAAACGAGGTGTCCGGTTTCGGCGGTTTCGATGGCGATTGAGATTGTTTCGAGATCGCGCATTTCGCCAACCAGCACAATGTCGGGGTCTTCGCGCAGGGCGGCGCGTAGAGCGTCTTTGAAACTGTCGGTATGATTGTGGACTTCGCGCTGATTGATGAGGCATTTTTGATTGTCGTGGACGAATTCAATCGGGTCTTCGATGGTGATGATGTGGTCTTCGCGGGTTTTATTAATGTGGTCAATCATCGCGCAAAGCGTTGTGGATTTTCCGCTTCCGGTCGGACCGGTTACGACAACCAAGCCTTTCGATAAATCGCAAAGCTTCATAATCGCGGGCGAAAGTCCGAGCTGTTCGGCGGTTAAAATCTTCGTCGGAATGATACGGAAAACGCCGCCCATTCCTTTCCGGTCCATAAAGATATTCGCGCGAAAGCGTGCCAGATTCGGAATTTCGTAAGCGAAATCGGTATCTCTCCGATTGGCAAATTCTTCCTGATTTTTCGCGGGTATTATCGAGGTTAAAAGCGCTTTCATCTTTTCGGGCGAAAGGGTATCCGCGCCGTTTTCGAGCGGTTTGATTTTCCCGTCCATTCTAATCATCGGCGGCATACTGACCGAAAGATGCAAGTCGGAAGCGCCGATTTCCGCCATTTTTATAAAAAATCCGTCCATTTCCGATTTCATTTGCGGATTTGAATTTGCCGAAACGAAAGCAGTTTCTATTTGGGGAAGTGAAACGGGCATTTGAACCGTCTGCGTAAATTGAATCGGTTCGATTATTTGATTATTTTCGGCAATTTCCGGCTGAAAATTATTTTGCGGCAAAAATTCTGTTTGAAATTCGGAATAAAGCTCGGGCATCGGAGCGAATTCCGACTTTTTTAACGGCGGTTCATAAGTTGAAGCATCGGAAAAAAACGTCTGAAATTCAGGATCGTTGGTCTGGACGACTTCGATTTGCGGAAGCGAACAAATTTCGGTTTCAGTTTCGCCGAAAGATTGAACCGGCTCGACAAAAACTTCCGCCGATGAAAAATTTTCCGCGGTTTCTGAAAAGTCGAATTTTTCAAGAGGAATTTCAGAACCTGGATTGGATAAAGAGTTTGTTTGGCTGGAGGAAGAAATAGGCGATGAAACTTCTTTGGTTTCGGGTTTGGAGAAAGTTTCCTCCGGCGCTGAAGTCTTTGGCTGGGAAAGAAGCGGTCGGATCGTTACATTAAATCCGGCGGGCGATTTTTGCACCAGAAAATTGAAATCGCCGAGACTATGCGCGTGGACGAATTCGACTTCAGATTTATTCGGCAATTGCAGTTTTATTCCGCTCGGAATAAGTGGAAAAACCATCATACTGATTTGCGTGCCGAGAAGCGGTGTGTTGGTCACTTCCATTGTGCCGCTCGATGAAACCAGATACGGGTTTTTGTTCGGTTCGAGATGCAGCTCGTAACTGCAGGTAGAAAGCAAAGTTGAAAGATATTCGGTTAGTTTTTCCATCGGTGATTGGTTTTTTCGGTCGGAAATTGTGGGATTTGAAATGGAGAACCGGAAAGGCTCAGTAAAAGACTAGCATAAATAAAAGATGTTTGTCAGCAAAAAATTAGGCTAAAAAAGGCGAGTCGGATCCAACTCGCCTCTCTTTATCTTCTTTGGGTAAATCTATTCCAATTTATAAATCACCTTTTTAGCTTGCGGCTTTAACTCGTTCAGAGCGACATCAAACTTGATTTTCTTCCACATTCCGCCGACTCTTACCTCGCCGTTTCCAAGAATCTTCTCGCCTTCGATTTTCTCAAACCCGTCAATGGCGACTACAACGTCCTGCGTATTGTAATCGCGGCTGATTTGTTTCATCAATTCCCTGGTTAAAATTTCTTCGGTCGCCGTCGGCGCAAATTCCGAAGGTTCTTCAAATTGGAGGAAATCGTATTTTACTTCCAAAACGTCCTTTCTTAAATTATCAACTTTAACGTCAAACCGAATCGGGAGCTGATTATTTTCTTTGGTCAGGACGCAAAAACCTTCGCCTTTCAAACCGGTTTGGCTTTTTGAAATCGCATACTGTGTAACGGTTGTGAATTTAATTCTCACATTTTCGGTTACCAAATCCTGCTTCAATTTCTTTGTTAGATTTTCCGCGGCAATTGAGAGGGTTTTTGAGGAAACGTTTTTTGGAACTGCAATATCGGCATCCTTATTGTTCGCAAACGACAAAAAAGCAGATAAAAGACAGATAACCAAAACCGAAAGGCTTCGTAACGCGAATAATTCAACTTCTTTTTTCATTTTTCCCTCCCCAAGCTTTTTATTTCTGACTGCAAGGAGAGTGCCAGAAAACCAAAGTAGTTTGAGTTTGCGGAGGGAAGGCGGTTAAATAGCGCGTTTGCAGTGATTTGAAAGAGAATGATTAGAGTTTGTTTGAATCGCGCAAAATTTGCCGATTGCGGAATTGTATGGAAAGAAAACAAACAAACTCTCTTAAACTGTTTGCATTTCAGCGGAAAAATGAGAAAATCCTTCCTTTAGAAATTTGCCGATTTTTTCAGAATGGCTATTCTTTGTAAATGCTTAACGCAGAATTTTTAGAAAAACTTTTTCGCGGTGAGCCGCGCCAGATTGCGCGGGCGATTTCGCGGGTCGAAAACGGCGCGAATGACGCCGGCGATTTGATGAAAGCCGTTTTTCCGCGCACCGGAAACGCTTTGATAATTGGCATAACCGGCTCGCCGGGCGCGGGAAAATCCTCGCTCGTGGATAAACTCGCGCTTTCTTACCGCGAAAAAGGCGAGAAAATCGGAATCATCGCCGTTGATCCTTCAAGCCCTTTTTCGGGCGGAGCAATTTTGGGCGACCGGATTCGGATGCAAACGCTCGGTCTTGATAAAAACGTCTTTATTCGCTCGATGGCGACGCGAGGAAAACTCGGCGGTTTAGCGCGCGCAACGGTTGATGCTGTTGGGATTTTGGATGCGGCGGGTTTTGATAAAATTATTGTCGAGACCGTCGGTGTCGGGCAGGATGAAGTGGAGATCGTCAAAACGGCTGACGTTTCCGTCGTCGTTCTCGTTCCCGGAATGGGCGATGATATTCAGGCGATAAAAGCCGGAATTATGGAAATCGGCGACGTTTTCGTAATTAACAAAGCCGACCGCGAAGGCGTTTTGCGCACGGAAAAAGAACTCGAAGCGCTTTTGTCGCTCGCGCATCGCCCCGACTTCTGGAATCCGCCGATTGTCAAAACCATCGCCACCGAAAACAAAGGCATCGAAGATTTATCGAAAGCCATCGAAAGCTACAATGAATTTCAAAAGCAGGGTGAGGTGAGTTTGGCACGAAAACAGGCGATTGCCCGCTGGCGGCTTTTGGAGCTTTTGCAGGAAAAACTGCTGGCTGATGTTTTGAATCGAAACGGAACGAGCGAGAAACTGGATAAATTGGCTTTGGAAATTGCTGAAAAGCGAAATAATCCATATTCGGCGGTTGAAGAAATTTTAGAGAAGTAGAAAGTTATGATAAATTTTTCGTTCGCCGAACCGACATTTAAAGCCAGAGAGCGACGTTTGGAAATTTGTCAGACCATCTATGATGCAAATGTTTTCGACGTTAAGAATTGGCGACGCGGTTTTCAGAATAATCCCGATATGCTGCCCGAAACGATTTTGAAATTTTTGAATTTGCTTAGCGAATTTAATGTTGATTATTGTATCGTC
>DATHTS010000499.1:0-1564 GCA_035462935.1 Pyrinomonadaceae bacterium | reverse complement strand
GTTCGTTGACGATACGCGCCACTTCCAGCCCGGCAATCCTGCCCGCGTCTTTTGTCGCTTGGCGCTGCGCATCGTTAAAATACGCCGGAACTGTAATAACCGCCTTATCAACCTTCTGTCCGAGATAATCTTCGGCGGCTTTTTTCAATTTCTGCAAAATCATCGCCGAGATTTCCGGCGGGCTATACGGCTTGCCGCTGATGTTAATGCGCACGTCGCCGTTTGATGCTCTTTCAACCTGATACGGAACTTGCTTTATCTCGTCCTGCACCTCGTCAAACTTCCGTCCCATAAAGCGTTTGACCGAAAAAACCGTATTTTCGGGATTAGTGACGGCTTGGCGCTTGGCAACCTGCCCGACCAGACGATTTCCGTCTTTGGTAAAAGCCACCACCGACGGCGTTGTGCGTCCGCCTTCCTCGTTCGTAATCACGACGGGTTCGCCGCCTTCCATAACGGCAACTACCGAGTTTGTCGTTCCTAAGTCAATACCTATAATTTTACTCATTCTCTTATCTCCATTTATAAAAATTATTCCCTTTAACTTGAAAAGAGAAAATAACGGCTCAATCCGAGTCTAAAAAGATTTTAGGATTTGAGTGCGTTGTTGTCAAGTTTTGTTGAGTAGCTTAGTGATAAATGTTTTTACAAGGAATAAAGTTTCCGAGGGGAAATCTTTCGGCTAAAAGTTATTGCCAAAAAAGCGAAGCCGAGTGATATAATTTCGATGATTGAAGTTCTATTAAGATTTTAAGTTCGCCTTTTCATTATCGGTTTTCCGAATCCAGGAGTTATTGAATGTTTTCGATTCAACCCGAACAGCTTTATCGTCATATTGTTGAAACCTCGACCGAAGGCATTTGGATTGTTGACGACGAAATGCGGACACAGTTTGTCAATCGCCGGATGGCGGAAATGCTCGGCTATACGGCGGACGAGATGGCAGAAACAAGCCTTCTGAATTATGTTTTCGACGAGGATAAGGAGAAAGTTTATAAAGAACGCGAGCATCGCCGCAGCGGTCTCAGCGAGCAGTATGAAACCCGCCTGAAGCATAAGAACGGTTCAACTCTCTGGGCGCGTATCTCGACCAATCCTTTATATGACGAAAGCGGAAAATTCATCGGCGCGCTCGGAATGTTCACCGACATTACCGAAAACAAAGAATCCGAAGATCGTCTCGAAAAAGCGGAGGAACGCTATCGCGCTTTTATCGGGCAAAGCTCGGAAGGCATCTGGCGATTTGAATTTGAAAATCCGGTGCCGGTAAATCTTCCGGCTGACGAACAGGTCAGACAGTTTTACGAATATGCTTATCTTGCCGAATGCAATGACGCGCTGGCAATTCAATACGGATTGAGTTCCGCTGATGAGTTAATCGGTAAAAGGCTGACCGAATTTCACGTTCCCGACGACCCGCAGAATTATGAATATCTCCGCGCTTTTGTCGAATCGGGCTATCGTTTGACCGATACCGAATCACACGAAAAAGACGCTGACGGAAACGACCGCTATTTTTTGAATAATCTGGTCGGTTTTATTGAGGATGGGAAATTAGCGCGCG
>DATHTS010000498.1:0-2743 GCA_035462935.1 Pyrinomonadaceae bacterium | reverse complement strand
TTCTCGTTTGATAATCTTTGACTTGTTCAGGTGTTAAATATGACGAATATGGATCAAGCCCGGAAGCCAGACCGCGCAGAGCGCCGCCGCGAACTTTTTCCAGATTCGGCTCGTCAACATAATCGTTTTGAATATGCTGGAGAACCTGCTCGAAAATGCGGAGCTGCGCGCCCGCGTCGTTAATCGGCTGCTGGGCGAATGTGCCGAGAATTCCGCCGACAATGGCGTAAGAAACGATGGCGAATGAAATGGATAGAATTAGGATTTTACCGCGAAATGACATAATTTTTATGAATGGTTAAAAGCTAACTGATTTGACGAATAAAGCCGAAATATCAACAATTAACATTTACCAATTATCTATTAACATTTTATTTCGTGCAAGAAAAAGAAACATTTAATCCAGCCGAATTTACAGATTTAAGTCGCGCGCCGGAAAAAGGCAGAATTGTCGCTCTCGATCCCGGCACAAAAAAAGTCGGCGTTGCCGTTTGCGATGAACTGCAAATCGCCATTCGTCCCGTCTGCGTTATTGAGCGCAAAGGCTGGAAAAAGTTTCTCAAACAAACAATCGAATTACTCGCCGACTTGGATGCCGCCGCCCTCGTTATAGGTTTGCCGTATAACTTTGACGGCTCGGAAAGCGAAATGTCGCAGGAAGCACGCCGTTTAGCGCGAAATTTTTCCCTCTCACTCGACATTCCCGTTTTTTTGCAGGACGAGCGTTTATCCTCGTATGAAGCCAAAGGTTTACTCTGGAAACACGGCTTCAGCGAAAAGGAAGTCCGCAAACGAGTTGACAGCGAAGCGGCAGTGATTATCTTGAGCGATTTTTTATTAAGAAAAGGAGAAGAGGAGAAAAGGAGAAGAGGAGAAAGAAATTAAATTTTCATCACAATTTTTTTCTTCCCGAAGGTAAAATCCAGTGATTCGGCTTGCTTATCATACCGATCAACATAGAAATAATTTCGTCATATGTTCGGTACAAATTTCGTCCGTCTTCCGGTTTAAAATATCCGCATCGGACGGAAAACTCCAGCCAAGTTTGGGTTTCCGCCGCTTCACCCTCTGCGTCATTTAATTTGCTGATAAATGCGGCGATATAGCGGCGTTTACGCCATCCTTCCGCAATATTTGCACAAACAGAACGTGATGAGCGCCGGATTTGGTCGGTTAAAGAATAAGTCTCTTCCTTCGGAAATTGCTTGCTTAATTCAAATATCAGCATTGCGGCTTCAAAGGCTTTTCGATAAACTTCCAAATCCTAATGCCGAATAATTTTCATGCTCTATCTTCTCTCCTCTTCACCTCTTCTCCTTTTCTCCTCTTCTTTACTATTTTGGAGACAAAACAGTCGTCTCTTTCGTGGCTTTCTCCACTGCTGATTTACTAAACGGAAAAACCGGCGTGTTTCCGTTATACCAGTTCTCCAATTGGTCAGCCCAATGCGGCGATTTCGGATTTCCGCTTTGCCCGGTTGTTATGACCTGCCGCGTCAAATCCCAATCGGGCGGCTGAGCCAGAAGCCGCATTGAAACCCCAGCGCCGACATTCGGCGACGCACCCGAACCGCCGCTTCCCTTTACGGGTAAAACAGGAACGTTAAACTGCAAACCGATTAGCGGCGCAACCACTAAAGGATGAGCAAACCGCGCTTTATACGCTTCGCCCCAAGTCCATTTGTTCCGGTCTATTCCCAGCCGTTTTATTAAATTATCGCGGGCTTCGACTTCCGCAGCTTTTAACAATTCGGTATAAGAGGAAAATTCCTTCGGCAGCCAATCTTTCGGTTTATTTCTGATGATTTTATCGAGAAAATTTCCTTCATTGGCAAAACGAATTCTTCTGCCGACATCTTCGCCAAAATTTCCCGTTAATAAACGCCTGACAAAAACGCCGCGCATTTCTTCGGCAAGCAAAGCGGCTTGCGAATCCGGCGACATTCTTCCGTCCCACGCGCCGAATAATTTTAAGGTTTCATCCGAAGCGGCTTTTTGATTGACAATTTCACGGGCGAAACGCGAATGAAGAATGCTGAATGTATCCATCTGAATATCGCTCGAATCATTCAGAGTCATTTTCGGATTTGCGGCAATCAAATCGTAAATCCGTTTGGCACGAAACGGCACGTAAACCCGCGCGATCAAATCATGATATTTATAGGATTTCCCGACCGTGCGCTGATTCGCCGTAACGATAAAGCCTTCGGGCGGATTATAAAGATGCGGCAATTCCTCAAAGGGAATAAATCCAACCCATTCGCCCGCATCGGTCGCGCCGTCATAGGGCAAACTCCCGTCGCCTGTTTTGCGAATCGGCACTTTGCCCGCCGCATACCAACCGATATTTCCTTTCACGTCGGCGTAAATAAAATTCTGCATCGAGCCGCCGTAATCTCGCAGCGCGTTTTTAAATTCTTCCCAGTTTTTCGCGTAATTGATATAGAAAAAGCTGTCGAATGTCGAAAGTTTCGGATCGAAAGCCGTCCAGCGCAGAGCGTATTTTTTTCCTTCGCTTTCAGCAAAAATCACGCCGTTGCGAGTGGTTACGACTTCCAAAACTTCCGTTTCGGTTTCCGTCGAAGTCGGGCTTTTCCTGATTTTTATTTCTTCTTTCCGAACTTTCGCGTCTTCCCAGCCTTTCGGGGTTTTGTATTGATTTTTCTCATTAAAAGTTTCCAGATACAAATCCTGCACATCCGGTCCGACATTCGTTGAGCCCCACGCGAAATATTCGTTGTGTC
>DATHTS010000497.1:0-3807 GCA_035462935.1 Pyrinomonadaceae bacterium | reverse complement strand
ATATCTGCAATATCTCCAGCCGGTTATTCCGGTTAATCGGAAAACGGCGGCTGAGCCAAACGATTAAAGGAATAAAGCCGATCCAAATCAGCCAACCTGAAATATCCCAACGCATTACATACGTCAGATCAGCCCAGAATCTTCCGTTGTGATATGACCCGACATAAGACCGGAAACCGTCAATCGCTCCCAATAACAAACAAATTACTGCGAGAAGCAAAAACTGCAAAAAGACAGTTCTCCATTTCTCCTGCTGTTGATTTTCCATATTCCCTTTCATTTTCCAACCTGCCTCGTTTCAATCGAATAACCGTTCGGCTCGAAATGTATTATGCTTTCCAGCATTCTTGATTTCGCCCAGGAAGGCGAATCGGGCTGCCATTTCAAAAGAAGCTTACCGCCCATTTGCTCGGCGAAAATGCTGCCGCTGGCGCTTGATTTGTTTTCGCCCTGGCTGATTATAAATTTTCCCTCAAATTTCGCCGCATCGGAAGTTTGAAGCGGAAGTTCCGGCTCAAATTTTATCCGCATATCCTGCCGCCTGCTTTTTATCTCGGCGGCACGCAGATTATAACCCTGCGGCGTCAGATAAACGACAAGCCGCAGCAGCGAATTTTTGCCGCCGGGCGGATTAACTTCATCAATCACCAATTCATTTTGATGATCGGAAACGATTCGCAGCGTCCTTTTGCTGCCGCTCTCGTCGGTCATAATCCATTCCGCGCCTTTTTTCAATTCTTCAGGCTGCTTAGTAACGCTCCATCTTTTCGTCCCCAAATGCAAAGTTCCGAGATGCCTGCCGACGGCGACCGTTCCGCGATAGGCAACAAAATAAGGCGGGCTGCTGATTTCTTTCCAAGGCTCGGCTTCGATGACCTTTTCGCCGATTTGAATCGCCGTTCCCGCGCCGACCGCCGTCGCCAGATTCCTGTATTCCAAGCGCAAACCGTCCGCCCAAGCCGACGGAATCAATTCTCTCCCGCGTTCTGACGGGCGCGAAGCCGGAATCACGCGCCAGAGAATCGGCTGTCGGTGTTTGTCCAAAAATCCGAAACCGTAATTTGCCTGCCGGTCAACCGCCTGCGTCATCTTAAAATCAATTTTCGCTAAATAAGCCTCTTTTCCTTCCCCCTGCAAAGATTTCACCGCCTCTTCGGAATTGGAATAAAACACGCGCTTTCCGCCTTCTTTCTCAGTCAAGGCAATTTCCAGCGTCTCGTCTTCTTCGATAATCACTTCGATTTTTGAATATTGCGGGTGATTTTCGATCCACTGCGAAAAATACTGCGGCGCGAATTCGTATTCAAAAATAACCGGCACAACCGGAAAAACTATGCGCTGTTTTTTCTCCGGCATTCCCTGAGCATTAACGAAAAAGCTCGAAACGAGTAAAATTTGTATTGTTAAAACGATGATTTTAAAAAAATGGTTTCTCATATTGAATTTCTCCTTGATTTAGAAGTTAAACCGCAAACCGAATTCGATTCGCCGGGCTTGATTTGCCGTCGTTGGACGACCGAAAAGCGGCGAAGTCAAAACGCCGCTCACGCCTGACAAATTCGACCGATTGAGCACGTTATTAGCGCGAATGTTGGCAGCCAGCTTATAAGGGCTTTCGCCTTTACTCGTTCTTTTCCCAAAAACAAACGTTCGGCTCAAATTAAGGCTGAGCGTCGCCGCCGCCGGATTTGTCTCAAAATTGCGGGGTAAATTTCCATTGAAAACATTCGGATTAAGTAATCCGAAGCGGGTGGCGACAGACTGCGGATCGTCTGCGGTTGTAATATTGGGGCGGTCGTTAAAATTTCCGTCGCCGTTGTTGTCTCTTCCGGTCGTTATGTTAAAAGGTCTGCCGGAATTGACGTTAAGCGAGGCAAAAAGTCGAACTTTCCAAGGCAAAGCCGTCGAAGCTGACACGAAAAGCAAATGGCTTGTCTGCCAAAATGGGCGCGCCCATTCGCCCGTGAAATCGTAGCTTGACTGCGGCAGAGCGAAATCCGAATCGGCGTCGGTTTTGAAATCGAAATTCAAATAACCGGCATTTATCGAGAAAAGCTTGAGCGAATTTTGATTGACGCCGATATACAAAACGCGCCCTTTTAACTGCCCGCTCGATTCAAACTGCAAAATATCTTTATCAATTCCGAACGGACGCGGGGCGGTCAATGGGTCTGGATTTAGAAAACCGACCAGCGGCGCGTTGATATTGCGCGAGCGCAATTGCGCCCAGCCTTTCGTCCAACTGTGACTGGCGGAAATTTTCCAGCCTTTCGGCAAACTGCGCTCCATTTCCAAACGCATTTGCAAGGATGCGGGCGGTCGAATATTTGAATCTAAAATCCTGATGGTCGGAATCGCGGCGCTTGTGTTTCCGTTCAAAAAAGGATTTGGAAAAGAAGGCGAATTGATAATGATTTGCTGCTGTTTTTCCCCGTCCAACCGTTCGGCTTCGAGCGAGAGAGTTTCCGCTATCCGCTCGTAAAAAACACCGGCGCGGGCGCGGAAAACCCATTCCTGCTTTTTATCCGGCGTGTAAGCGATGCCTATACGCGGCGCGAATCCCGTCCAATCCGCCGGAGCGGTTTGCGCTTCGTAGCGAAATCCGAGACTCAGCAAAACTTTTTGATTCAGCTTCCATTCATCCTGCGCGAACCCGGCAAAAAGCCATTGATTGACCGAAATTCGCGGAACGCCAATGGTCAATGAAAATCTGGTTGGAACTCCTCCGGGTAAATCCAACAAAGCGCGGTGATATTGTTCGAGGCTGGAGATAACAATTTGATTCGCGCCGTCCGTTATAACGCCGCCGCCGAAAAAGAAAGCGCCGTTTGTATTTTCCGCCCGCAGTTCGCTGATATTCCGATTGAAAATCTGAACGCCGAGCTTCAAATTATGGTTTCCGGCGTCGAACGTTAGATAGTCGTTTATCTCCAGCAGCCGTTCATTTCGTCGAAGTTCCTGAATATTCGCTCCGCCGGAACTAAACGAACCGGCAACGACAATCGCGGGCTGATTACTTACCGCGTTCTGCTCAATATCCCGGAAAGTAAAACCAAGACGAAATTCATTAACGGCTTTCGGACTGAGAACCGTCGTTTCGGTTAATCGAAAGCTATTTTCTCTCAAATGGTAATCAAAACCGCGTTCAGGCAAGTTGATTCCGCCGATTCCCTGCCCGTCGAGTTTGTTTTGATTAAAATCGTAGCGAAATACGAAAACATTATTCTGATTCGCCTGCCAATCGGCGCGAGTTGAGCCAATGATTAAACGCTGCGGATTCGGCGAATTGAAAACAAAATTTGACGGATTAAAATTATCATCGAGAACAAATGCGCTGACGATTTGGGCTTCTTGAATGTCGCGCTTTTCAAAATCGAAGAAAAATCCCGATTTATTTTTTACAATCGGCGCTCCGACGTTAAAACCGTAGCGCCGCGTTTCGGTGTCGGCTCGTTCCAGCGAAAAAGAATCGCGGGCATTAAGAAACGCTCCGTTGTAATTAAAAAAGGCTGAGCCGTGAAACGATTCCGCGCCCGGCTTAGTGATAATTTCAATCCGCCCGCCGCGAAAAGGCGGCGTGTCGTATTCCGCCGAGTAAAGATTCGGATTGATTCGCACTTCGCGGATCGAAGATTTCGCAGGCAGCCGCCCGTTATTTAAAAATCCGTCAACCGTCACCGCCGCATTTCCGGGAACACCACCGCCGGAGGCAGCCATCTGTTGTAATTGCTCGTTTAATCTTTCGGGATCATCAGGTAAATCTTCCAGATTTTTCCCCGTCAAAACTAAGGTCCCGGCGGTGTGTTC
>DATHTS010000496.1:0-2644 GCA_035462935.1 Pyrinomonadaceae bacterium | reverse complement strand
ACAAAGGCATCGCTGAAGCCGAAGCGCAGAATTTGAGCAAATGGATGCCGGAAGAATTGATGGATTTGGCGCGGCGAAACGTGAAAAGTTAAAAATTATCGAATCGGTTCAGAGTCCAAACTTTAGTTTGCTTTTTTGATGTGAAGCACGCTAAAGCGTGGACTCTGAATTTTTATAAAACAAATGTCGGATACAAAAGAAAAACGCTACAAATGGCGGCGCGAGGATTACAGGGAAAAGACGAAAGGCTTGCTGATGGTTAATACCGGCGACGGCAAAGGCAAAACAACCGCCGCGCTCGGCGTATTGATTCGGGCGGCTGGGCGCGGGATGAATTGCTGTCTGATCCAGTTTATGAAGTCGAAAAGCGACCGCTACGGCGAACACGAATCGCTGGAAACTTTGGGCGTTGAAGTTCATACGATGGGCGACGGTTTTACGTGGGACACGCAAAATCCCGAACAGGACATTAAAACGTCGGAAAACACTTGGGCTTTGTGCGTTGAGAAAATGCGGAGCGAGGAATACGATTTGCTCGTTTTCGACGAACTGGTTTACGTGTTGGATTATAAATTTCTGGATTTGCAAAAGGTTTTGGATGAAATTAAAGCCGTCAGAGAAAAACAGCCGCATCTGCATTTGATTCTAACCGGCAGAAACGCGCCGCCGGAATTGATTGAAGCAGCGGATTTGGTGACGGAAATGAAGGAAATCAAGCATCCTTTTTATGCGGGAATTTACGCGCAGCAGGGAATTGAATTTTAGAAAGTAGCCGCAAAGATTCGCAAAATATTTTTGAGTTTTCTGTGCCTTTTTGCGGCTGTTTTTATAAAACTCCGATTTTTGGGCAGATATCATTCAAAACACATTCCGGGCATTTCGGCTTCCTCGCCTGACAGATTTTCCGCCCGTGAAATATAAACCAGTGCGGGAACATTATCCAATCCTTTTGCGGCACGAGTTCCTGCAAATCTTTTTCAATTTTTTCCGGCACTGTTTCTGCGGTTAAACCCAATCTTTGAGAAAGCCGCGAAACGTGCGTGTCAACAACTACGCCCGAAGCGATTCCGAAAGCATTTCCCAACACGACATTTGCCGTCTTTCGCGCCACGCCGTTCAAAGTCAAAAGCTCTTCCATCGTCTGCGGAACTTCGCCGCCGAAAACTTCGACAATTTTTTCGCAGGCGGCTTGGATATTTTTCGCCTTGTTGCGGAAAAATCCGGTCGAATGAATGTCTTTTTCAAGCTCTTCCTGCAAGACATTCAGATAATCCTGCGGCTGTCGGTATTTGCGGAAAAGATTGGCGGTGACGATATTGACGCGCTCGTCGGTGCATTGAGCGGAAAGAATCGTGGCGATGAGAAGCTCGAAAGCGTTGGCGTGATTTAAAGCGCAGTGAGCGTCAGGATACTCTTTTTTCAGCCGTTTGATAATCTCGCCGGCGCGCTCTTTTTTATCAGAAATCATTGCAGATTGGAAAAGTCTGGAGTCTTGAGTCTTGAGTCGGAAGTCTGTTTTTTACTCAAGACTTAAGACTCCAGACTCAAGACTCTACTTAAGACTCCAGGCTTCTTACGCCTGAATATGCGCCTCGACAAACCACAACAATTTATCAATCGAGCGCGAAATTTCGGTAAAAATATCGGCGGTGTCCATGTCGCCCAATTCGTCAGCTTGGTCAATGTTTTCGCGCACTTTTTTGCCGAAATCGGCGAGCGCGTTGGAAAGCGCCTCGACGTGCGCGTGTCCGTCGGTAATTTCCAGCGGATACTGGCTCAAAGTGGAATTATCCGCCGCCACGCGAACCGTTCCGAGCGCCGTTCCGCCCAAAGTTGTCACTCTTTCGGCGAGCGTATCAACATGCGCTTCGACTTCCGTCGCTACTTGGTCGAAAAGCTCGTGCAGGGCGATAAAATTCATTCCTTTTACGTTCCAATGCGCCTGCTTTGCCTGCGATTTCAAATCCATCGCGTCCGCCAGGCGGGTGTTCAATGTCTCGATTAATTTCTCTCTCGTTTCTCGCTGAATATCAATTTTTGTGTTATGCATAAAATCTCCCTCTTAGAATTATTCTTAATTCCAGGAATTTTTACTGTCAACCTCCGAAATCGAAAATATTTCACTATTTGCCATCAATTTTTATTTGTCGGAAAATAAACACTTTCATTATGTTTTTACAGAATTCAAACGCAAATACAGCGGAAAAGGTAGTGCAGGGAGCGTCGGAAGTAACGGGCGTCGCGTGGCAGTCAATTGATAATCTCATCAACTCGATAGTGGCTCGTTTACCGTATATTCTGGCGGGCTTTTTGGTTCTTCTGATTTTCTATCTCATTGCCAGAATCATTAAAAGCGTTTTTTGGTCCGCGACCAAGCGCACAAATTTGGATGATCGGCTGCGGATTCTGTTCAGCCGTTTGATCGTCGTTCTGGTTGTAATTTTAGGAATTTTTACCTCCTTGACAGTTATAATTCCGACTTTCAGTTTTGGCGATTTGATTACGGGTTTGGGTTTTACGTCGGTCATTATCGGCTTTGCGGTGCAGGATATTTTAAAAAATCTTTTGTCCGGCGTTTTGATTTTGTGGCAGCAGCCCTTTAAGACGGGCGATTATATTTTCGTCGGCGGCAACCAAGGCAAAG
>DATHTS010000495.1:0-1959 GCA_035462935.1 Pyrinomonadaceae bacterium | reverse complement strand
GCCTTGTGAATTATAAACTCCAGCTAAATTATTCAATTGAGTAGCGTAATTGGGATGGTCTTTGCCGACTGTTTTCTCTCCAATTTCTAAGGCTTGTTTGTATAATTTAATTGCTTCTTCATATTTGCCTTGTGATTCATAAACTCCAGCTAAATTATTCAATCGAGCAGCGTGATCAGGATGTTCTTTGCCGATTGTTTTCTCTCCGATTTCTAAGGCTTGTGTGAATAATTTAATCGCTTCTTCATATTTGCCTTGTGATTTATAAACTGAAGCTAAATTATTCAATCGAGAAGCATAATCGGGATGTTCCTTGCCGATTGTTTTCTCATCAATTTCTAAGGCTTGTGTGAATAATTTAATCGCTTCTTCATATTTGCCTTGTGATTCATAAACTAAAGCTAAATTATTCAATGTATGTGATAAAAAAATTTCATCATTGGCTTTTCTGGCAAAATCTAAAACCTCAAGATATAATTTTTCAGCCTTTTCATAATCGGCAGTAATTTCATAAAGGTCGGCTAATTTTTCTTTTAGGTGGTTTTCTTTTTCCAAATCACGCTGTGAAACAGGCAGAGATTGATATTCTGCAAGTAAATCTTTAATCGTTCTGATCCTGTTTTGACGTTCTTCTAAAAGAAGTCCCTGCAATTGTCTATATTCTTCTGAAACCTGCCGCTCAATTTGTCTTTCGGTTTCTTCCGCTTTGGCTGAAAACAGGTAAACCCCCGACCTGATCGTAAAGAAATCGGTCGCGCCGTGGTAGATGGCGCTCAAAGCATATTCGGGCAGAAACAAAATCAAAGGGCAGAATAGAATTTTTTTGAAGGAATTGCGTGAATGATTCAGCGTGGCAACAAACGGCGAAGCGGCTGGATTTTCCGAATTTGTAAAAGAGCTTTCCAATCCGTAAACAAAAACGGCATCGGGATTTTTGTCTTTTAATCTGTTTTGCAGTTCGTCGAGCAAATCGGTAATCGCATTTTCAAAGAAAATGATTTCGATATTGTAATCTTCGAGCTTTTCGACTAATTTCTCGATTATTTCCTTCTGGCGCGGTCTTTGGTTGCAGCGGACGAAAAGCAGGGAAAAGCTATCCGCAAAACTGATTGCATTGGCAAGATTGCGTAGTTGTCTTGCGTCGTCAAGTTCCTGCAATTCCAGTTCGAGATTATCCTGTTTCTTTTTGGTCGTCGTTTTGCTCAGATTCGTTTTCCGCTTCCTGTAATAATTTTTCTTTTGCCTGTTGGAATTGGTCTAATTCACGATAAATCGGATTTACCGCATACCAGGGGATTTGCCGGTTTCGGTCTTTCAAATCCTTTACGCTTTTGTCGTCACCGTTAATGTATTCAAACAAAAGCAGTTTTTCGAGAACCTCGACGCATTGCTCCGGCTCGACGCCGACATCCCGGTTGCTCGATAAATCGAGTTTGGCTAAAACATCCCAAGTGTAGGTGGGAAAGAAATTCGGCGAAATGTTTTGATATTCGCTGTTTATCGCGTAATTGACATTGTCGGAGGTAATCGGAAGCGAGCCGGCGTCGGTGCAGGCTTCGCGGGCGAAAGTCAAAAACGAGCGAATATGCCCGCCGCTGAAATTTATTAACAAATCAACTGCTTCGTTTTCAAAAGCCTCCTCGCGTTTTAATTCGCCGAGCCGTTTAGTTAAAATTTCCTTCATCAAATTTACGCCGACGGGAAACGGCGTTTTGCCGTCGCGCTTGAAAACCTTGACCATCGGTAGGACGAAAGATTTATCGTAGAGAGTTCCCAAAACGCTGGCGTGGCTCGAACGCATCAGGTCAATCGGAACGGTGTAGATAATATGCGATTTGATGCTGTTTAATTGATTCGAATAATTCAAAAACAATCTCCGCGCGGAATCTAGCCCGGTTTCCCCTTTATCGAATTTTTCTATTTTTTCCAGATTATCCAAAACAAGGACAATATCCTGAT
>DATHTS010000494.1:0-2359 GCA_035462935.1 Pyrinomonadaceae bacterium | reverse complement strand
CAAAAAGTGAAAATATGAGCGCGAAAACGAATGAAAACAACAAGAAACTTGTTCGCGGGCTGTCGCTTCTTGACGCGACGATGATCGTTGTCGGCTCGATGATCGGCAGCGGGATTTTTATCGTTTCGGCTGAATCGGCGCGTCTGGTCGGCGCTCCGGGCTGGCTTCTGGTGGCTTGGCTTTTAGCCGGAATTATGACGATTACCGGCGCGCTGTGCTTCGGCGAGCTTGCCGCCGCGATGCCGAAAGCCGGCGGTCCCTACGTTTTTATGAGCGAGGCTTACGGCAAGCCGGTCGGTTTTCTCTACGGCTGGTCGCAGTTTTTGATCGTTCAAAGCGGCACGATTGCGGCGGTTGCCGTCGCTTTCGCCAATTTTACGGGCATTCTGCTTCCATACTTTTCCGGCGCGAATTACTTGATCGAGCCGGTCGTTTTCGGGTCTTACGCCGTCGGTCTTTCCACTCAGCAACTGCTCGCCATCGCCAGCATCGTTTTGCTGACTTTTATTAACACGCGCGGTTTGGAAGTCGGAAAATGGATACAGAACACTTTTACGATTACCAAAACGGCGGCTTTGCTTGGTTTAGTGATTATCGGTTTACTGTTCGGCTGGAATTCGGGCGGCGCTTTGTTCTCCGCCGATTTATGGAATTCGTCGGCAAACGGCTGGAGTCTGGAAACGGCTCAGCCTGCCGCCGCCGCGCTCGGCTCGCTCGCTTTTGTAATTGTTCTGGGCAAAGCGATGACCGGACCGCTTTTTTCGCAGTCGGCTTGGGATAATGTAACTTTTACGGGCGCGGAAGTGGAAAATCCGGGCAGAAATCTGCCGCGAGCTTTGATAATCGGCTGCGGAATCGTCGTCAGCTTATACTTGCTGGCAAATCTGGCTTACGTCGTAACGCTCTCGCTTCCCGCCCTGCAAAACGCCCCAAACGGTCGCGTGGCAACCGCCGTGATGGAGCAGATTCTCGGCACGCCCGGCGTAATTTTAATCGCCGTCGCCCTGATGATTTCGACCTTCGGCTGCAACAACGGCTTGATCCTTTCCGGCTCGCGCGTTTCATACGCGATGGCGAAAGACGGTTTCCTTTTTGCGCCCTTGGCGAAAACAAATGACAAGCACGTTCCGGCTTTTGCGCTGCTGGCGCAATGCGTCTGGGCTTGCCTTCTGATCTTGCCGCGCACGGTAACTTACGCGCCGGGAAATCCCGCTCCGGTTTTTGGAAATGTCTACACGCAGCTTTTGGAATACATCGTCTCGGTAGATTTGATTTCCGCCGCGCTTTCGGTTTTGGCTGTGATTGTCCTGCGCCGCCGCAAACCGGAAATGGCACGACCGTATCGAACTTGGGGCTATCCGATTACGCCGCTGATTTTTCTCTCGCTTTCGATGTTCGTTACCCTGACGCTTTTGTATCTTTCACCCGGAACGGCTGGAATCGGTTATCTGCTTGCTTTAACGGGAATTCCGGTTTATTTTATCTGGCGAAACCGCTCCAAACAACTATATGAGCCTGAGGCGCAACGTTAAAATTATGCCGTTAACTAAAATTTATTTAACAGCTTACAGGTGATAGATTATGTTATTGCCTTGTAAATCATGGATTATTATCGCTTGCCGCCTTCAATTTCGCTCAAAATTAATATCAAGGGAATTCTCGTGCTTTCATAAATTTAAGCGAGCCGTTCAGCGTCTTTAAAGTGATTTCAGGCAGCCCGGATGTGTCGTCGGGCTTCGTCAGATAGCCCTGCACGTTCAGACAGAAATTACCGGTCTTCGGGTTTTCAGTTTGATTACGATTGTCAACCGAACCTTTGCGAGAGCCTTTCCCTGTATTTTTTACCATAATTTCACCTCGTTTAAATTTTATTATTTAATAAAAAAGAAAACCAGCGAAAGCCCTTTTTACTGCTATTGGAAAAATTTCAACAGATCAATCGGTAATCCGATTTATTAAAATTGATGTGTATATAACAAACCAAAAACCTCACACCTATGTTATAGTTATCTTTAACAATATTGTTTAATATTATTTTTATTGCAAAACACTGTTGACAAAACAATAATTTGTGTTATTTTTATTTGTAGGTGTAATTCTACACCGGTCCTTTCCTATTTTTGCGATTCGCAAACATATTCCACTCCCTTCTTCAGCATTCCCCCAACTAGCTAACTAAATATATTGTTAAAGCATTAAGGCTGCTCAATCGAGCTATGTCTTAAATTGCAAGCGCAAACTAAAAGTAAAAGACAGGTGCAGATCTACATTAAATTTAAATCATTTAAGGAAGATAAAAATTAAATTATGTTCAAAACAATCAAAAATGCCGCGCAAGCAGCAGTAATCACCGCTTTGT
>DATHTS010000493.1:0-2578 GCA_035462935.1 Pyrinomonadaceae bacterium | reverse complement strand
GAAATGACTTTATGAGATTTGTTTATCAAAAGAATATCCTGACAAAGCCGTTCGGCGGTTTCCATCAAGTGTGTCGAGAAAATAATCGTTTTATCGGCGGACTTGAATTCGGCGATAACGTCCATCATAAAACCGACGTTTACCGGATCGAGACCGGAAAACGGTTCGTCCAAAATCAGCAAATCCGGGTCGTGGAGAACCGTCGAGATAAACTGGATTTTCTGCTGCATTCCTTTCGACAAATCGCTCGTTTTCTTCGCCTTCCATTCCGACAAATTCATCCGGTCAAGCCAAAAATCAATTCGCTTGTCGGCTTCCGCTTGCGAAACGCCTTTAAGCGCGGCGAAATAGCGCAGTTGGTCGGAGACCTTCATTTTTTTATAAAGCCCGCGCTCTTCCGGCAGATAACCGATGCGGCTTTGCAAATCGGAAGAAACCTTCCGCCCGAAAAGCTCGATTTTGCCCTCGTCCGGCGCGGTAATTCCGACAATCATTCGGATTGTCGTCGTTTTTCCCGCGCCGTTCGGACCTAAAAAACCAAATACCCGACCGGCATAAACCTTGAAGCTCAAATCTTCAACCGCCGTAAAATCGCCGAATCGTTTGGAAACATTTTCCACCCGTAACGTCGTGTTGTTTTCGTTCATTTTCCGCAATAATTATAAAGGAACTTCCGCTTTGACCTTCAAACGCTGAAAAAGCAGAGAGATAGCTTGCCGCCTATACCGGATTCCAAATTTCTGTTTGACAATCAACAATCCGCATTATGTAATATTAACATCCTTACCTAACTTGTTTCGGTATAACATTACCATTATTTATTTTCGTCCAAAAGCGCCAGTTGGTTCATAGCCTCTGTGCCGCGGGTTAAATTGAAAAGGAACAGCAAAAACTGGAATCAGAGAAACAAAAACCGGGAAACCAGTTTGCCGGTTTTATCAAAGATTTTCAATTTGAGGAAATTCAATACTTAAGCCGCATAAAAAAAATCAAAGGAAGAAATTTTTGTGCAAAAATTTTTAAATCTAGCTTTTTCTTTATTAATTCTATTCCCCGCTTTCGCAATTAACCTTGGTTATCCTGCACAGCAGCTGATTTCCCCGCCACAGACGAAGCCGCGTTGGTATAAGGGCAATACTCATACACACACCATCAACAGCGACGGCGATTCGACGCCGGATGAAGTTGTTCGCTGGTATCGTGAGAACGGCTACAATTTTCTCGTGCTGACCGATCATAATTTTCTGACTCAAGTTGACGGTCTCAATTCGGTTCACAGCGCCGAAGAACAATTTATAGTCATTCGCGGCGAGGAAGTTTCCGATAAATTCGGCGATAAACAAATTCACATCAACGGGCTGAATGTCGAGCGTCTGGTCAAACCGCAGGGCGGCAACACCGTGGTTGAGGTTATTCAGCGAAATGTCAATGAAATACGCGACGCGCGGGGCGTGCCACACATTAATCATCCTAATTTCGGCTGGGCGATTACGGCGGAAGATTTGAAAAAGGTCGAAAACAACAAGCTTTTTGAAATCTACAACGGGCATCCGCTGGTGAACAATCTCGGCGGAGGCGGCAAGCCGGGTTTGGAAGAAATTTGGGACGCAATTCTTTCCAGCGGCAAACTTCTTTACGGAATCGCCGTGGACGACGCTCATCATTTCAAAAACCCGTGGAATAAAAACGCTTCGCATCCGGGAAAAGGATGGATCGTCGTTCGCGCCGGACAGCTTTCATCGGCGGCAATTCTGGAGGCGATGGAAAAAGGCGATTTTTACGCTTCGACCGGCGTTGAGTTGGCGGATTATCAGGTTAATGAAAAACAAATGACAATCAACATCCGCGAAGTCAGAACTAGCAAATACCGCGTGCAGTTTATCGGAAAAGACGGGCGCGTATTGAAAGAAGAAATTACCAATCCGGCAGTTTATCAATTTCGCGGCGATGAAATGTATGTGCGGGCAAAAGTGATCGAATCAAATGGAAAAATTGCCTGGACGCAGCCTGTGATGTTCGGCAAACGTTAATCTTTTTCATTCATATTAATCAAAGCCAGTCTTTCTACAACATTTCCCTTTTCAAGATGTTCTTCGATAATTTCCGGCACGTCTTCGGCGCAAACCTGCGCATACCAAACGCCTTCGGGATAAATTAAAACCGCCGTCCCGATTGAACAAAAACCGACCGAACCGCAATCGGTTAAAACAACTTCGCCATCCGGGTTTCTGCCTTTCGATTCTTTTCCCCAACGCAGATTTCTTTTCTGCAATTCTTCTTCAAAAGCCTTTTTAACTTCCGGGCTTCCGACCGCCGTGCAGGATTTTCCGTTGCATACGAAAACGTGATGTTTGATCGGGGCTTTGGCAACGGGCGCGAGCTTTTCGAGCTTTTCGCGGTCTTCAATATACTTTCTTTCCGCCATAGTGGAAGATTATAACAATTTGGGAATTAATACGCCCCTTGCTTCGTTGGCGGCTTTTTTGTGAAGCGTGTCAGAACCGCCTGCGCCTACGTGGCGGTTGATGTTTATTGAGCGAATCTTTTAATTCAATCACTCAAATATCCTGACTTAAAC
>DATHTS010000492.1:0-5537 GCA_035462935.1 Pyrinomonadaceae bacterium | reverse complement strand
GTCTTTCAAATTGTATTCGCTCGGAATAAGCAAGCCTTCCGCGTTTTTCCGGCGAATGACGACTTTCTTCACGTTTGATTTTTTCAAACCGCCCGAAGCCAAGATCGCCTGCGTCAAAGTAAGTCCTGCGTGAAAACTCTTTTGCCCGACTCCAACAACATCGCCGCCCATATAATAAAACTGCGGCTCGGAAGAATTTCCGGCATTTGTTTCGGATAAGCCGAATTCGACAATATCTCCCGGCAAAATCAAAACTTCATCGCTTTTCGGGTCTTTCAAATCGAGCGTTTCTATCTGAGAATTAGCGCGTCTGATTGTTATCTGACCGGCTTTCGGCTGAACGATCGCTTCGGCTTTTACAACAAAAAGCGGAATGGCTTCGCGCTGCAAAAACTTCTCGCCCGCTTTTTCCACCAAACCCAAAACGGTTATCGAATGGCTCGCGTATTCCCGCACTTTGACGGAAACCTGCGGGTTTTCATAAATTTTAATTTTCGATTGTAAAACCTCTTCAATCTCGTCCGTCGTCAACCCCGAAACCGTAACCATTTCGCCAGCCAGCGGATAGTCAACCGTTCCGTCATTTAAAACCGTAAAATATGTCGAGGCTTTCGCAGGCGCGTTTTGCAGGCTGATAAATAAAACGTCGCCAATTCCGACCTTGTAAATTTCAGTCGGCGGAAGCGCCTTTGTGCTTGCGCGTTTGGCAACATCCAGGGTTTTTTGCGCGACCGAGCGGCTTTCAAACTTTTCTTCCGTTTTCGTTTCAGGATTTAATTTTTCCTGAGCTGTTTTATTCTCTTCGGTTTTATTGTTTTCCGCTGCTGTTTGCCCGTTTGGTTTGGCGGGCGGATTTTGCGGTTTCGCCGCGGGATTTCTCGAATAGCCGAAATTGATTTTCTTATTCGTTGACGGCTGTTCCTGAGAAAAAACCTGAACGGCGGCAGTGAAAATTACAGACAGCACCAGTAAATTTTTCAGCAAAGTTACATTCATACTTAAATCCTGAAAGAAATTATCTTCGCCCGAATTGTTTTGGATTCCTTTATAAAATAAAACAATTTTTCAATTTGAGCAAGATTTTTTTTGAAACGCTCGAGTTTCTGACTTAATAAAATCTTAAAAGGCTGGATTTTTTAGGAAATTTAACTTTAAAGTGAAAAATTATGAAATAAAGCTAAAGGGGCGCTTTCAATTCAAATTTTAGACCGGCAAATTTTCTATGCCGAAAAGATGTGACCATTTTTCTAAAAAACTGCTGCGAACCTTCTCTTCGACCTCAGCCGCCGTCCGGCAGGTTTCCAATTCTTTAACGATTTCCCGCGCTTCTTCAAAGGCGATGTTGGCGATTGTTTTTCTCACACGCGCAATCGAATGAACGTTCATACTCAATTCGGTCGCGCCTAAACCGATTAAAATCGCCGCATATACGGACGAACCAGCCATCTCGCCGCAGATAATTACGGGCTTTTCGCATTTTTCGCCCGCCTGCAAAACGGTTTTCACAGCCCGCAAAACCGAGGGATGAAGCGTCCGAAACCAATCGGAAACGGCTTCGTTATCGCGGTCAACCGCCAGAAGATACTGCACCAGATCATTCGTTCCAAGATTCAGAAAATCAACTTCACAGGCGATTTGTTCCGCTAAAAAGACCGCCGAAGGAACTTCAATCATCGCTCCGAGCCGCATTTCGCCGAATTTAATTTTGCGCTTGGCTAATTTTTCCTTTTCCTGCTCCAGGATTTCTCTCGCTCGCAAAATTTCGGAAACATCGGAAACCATCGGCAATACAATATCCAATTTATTTTCCCATGAAGCGCGAAGAAGGGCGCGAAGCTGCGTCCGAAACTGCTTTTCCTGCGCCAAGCTCAAACGAATCGCCCGGAGTCCGAGCGCGGGATTTTTCTCCCTTTCGCGCATTTCGCCCGCAAGCTGCTCGACACTCAAATCAAACGTTCGGATTCTTATCCGGTCATCGCCCACAATTTTCGCAATCTTGCGATAAATTTCAATCTGTTCTTTTTCGGTCGGAAAACCTTTGTTCTGATTGAATAAAAATTCCGAGCGATAAAGCCCGATTCCCTTTGCTCCGAGACGCTTGGCTTCGGCGTAATCCTTTGTAAAATCGAGGTTTGCGCGGATTATGATTTTCTGCCCGTCGAGAGTTTTGATTTCTTCGTGGCGCAAATCTTCTTTGGTTGGATTTTCAACCCTGATTTGTGTCGCGCGTTTTTTATATTGCCGTAGAGTTTCAACTTTCGGATGCAGGATCACCTGCCCGCTAAAACCGTCAACCACAACATTTTCGCCCGATTGAACGCGGCGCAAAATTCCCTTCATTCCCGTTACCGCCGGAAGATTTAATTCACGCGCCAGAATAAATGTATGCGATGTCCAGCCCCCGTTTTCCGTGATAATCGCTTTCGGCTTGCTCTGAACCAGTTCGATTAAGGTTGAAGGCTTAACTTCTTTCGCGACAATGATCGTATCTTTTTCCAAACGAATATTCGCCTTTCCGCCGCCGCCGAGCGCGGTCAAAAGCCGCTCCGCAATGTCTTCTAAATCAATGTATCGGTCGCGCAGATTTTCGTCCGAAATCGCCTTGTAATCGGCAATATAACCGTCGGTAACGATTTTTACAGCCCATTCGGCATTGACCTTTTGCCGTTTTATAAAATCTTCGATTTTGCTTAGCAAAGAAGCGTCTTCTAAAAATAAAAGATGGGTTTCAAAAATTCCGGTTTGGGATTTTCCGCTTTTTTGTTCCGAGATTTTTTTGATTTGTCGCTTTGCCAGCCGAACTGCGGCGCGAAACCGGCGGATTTCCGCCTCGATTTTAGAATTTTCCAATTTTATCCGGTAAAACTGTCTTTTTTGCCCAAAAAGGCTCAGAATTCTGCCGACCCCGACGCCTCTCGATACGGCGCGACCTGAAAGCCGGATTTCACCGTTTTTATGGTGCGAGAGATCGTTTTGCTTTTTTTTGTTTAATGCAGACATCCGGTTTGAGTATCGAGTTTTGGGCTTCAAAATTTTGAAGCCCGAAACTAAAAAATTCAGCTTCCGAAATTCACGTTGAAACCGCTCCCGCTTCCTCCCTGCGTCGGAAAGAAGGGTTTTAGAAGCCCCGCGAAAGCCGCCAGATTGCGGGTTTGAATTAGTATCTCGCCGGGACCCATAAATTCGGCAACGAGTCCTTCGCCGCTTAAAAAGCTGCGGAAAAATCCGCTTTTCGCCGCTTTTCTGAGGTTATACTGCATATGTCCTTCCCAAGCGACAAGATGCCCGGTATCAACGACATACTGTTCGCCCTGACGCAAAGTTTTGCGATGAATCGCGCCGAAGGAGGAAACCAGAAGAAGTCCCGCTCCGGTTACCTGAAGCAAAAATAATCCTTCGCCGCCAAGCCACGATTTCGCGCCGCCGAATTTTGTATCAACATTAAGGCTAATATCGCCCGCCAGATACGAACTCGACTGCACCATAAAGGTTTGATTATTCATTTCAATCCCGACCACGTCGCCCGGCGCGCCCGGCGCAAGCGTAACTTCGCCCGCGCCGCCGCGAGCCGTGAAAGTCGAGATAAAAGCCGATTCTCCGCCGACCGCGCGTTTCAAAGCGCCGAAAATTCCGCCCTTCATTTCCGAATGCAGAGCAACATTGGCGGACATTGAAACCAACGCGCCCGCTTCGGCGGCAATTGCCTGTTCGGGCTGAAGATTTACCACCGCCAGAGCAAACGATCCGGGATGTTTAATTTCCCAAGTGTAACCGCGCCCTTGCCCGCGCCCGTCTTCATCCAGATGAAAAGCTCCACCGTGTTGTTGCTGCGGTCGGGGCGGTTGTTGATATTGCGGCGGCTGTTGCTGATATGGCGGAGCTTGCGGAGTCGGATTTTGCGCCGCCGATGGTGTTTGAAAGCCGCACGCGCCGCAAAATCTGGCGTTCGGCAGCATTGATGATCCGCATCTTGGACAAGTGTTCATAGTATTTGTTCGTAGTTAGTTGTTCGTTGTTAGTTGTAATCCGGCTTTTGCAACGAACAACTAACTACGAACAACGGACAATTTAGGTTTTACTTTCAATAATTTTCACGGCTTCTTCGACCGAATCGGCAAAATGAAGCAAGGAAACGTCTTTTTCGCTGACGACGAGATGATTTTTCAGAGTTTCGATTACCGGCTTCCAGCATTCGCCGAGCAGAACAATCGGGCGCATTTCGATCACGCCGGTTTGCAGTTTATTCCAAACCAGAGAAATTTCCGTAACCGTTCCCATTCCTCCGCGAAGAGCGATAAATCCGGCGGAACGCTCGATCAGATTTTGCAGACGCTCGTAAAAATGCTTTGATGCAACCTTGTCGGTCAAATAGCGGTTCGGTTCGGATTTGAATTGATTCATAACGATTCCGTAAACGCGCCCGCCTTTTTCCCGCGCGCCGCGAGACGCGGCTTCCATTATTCCGAGATAACCGCCCGTACAGATTGTAAAACCGGCTTCGGCAAGACGCGCGCCGAGTTCTTTTGCCTGCTGATATTCCGGTGAGTTTTCGCCGCATCGGGAACCGCCGAAAATGGTTACGATTTTTTCCTGTGTGTTAGTTGGCATTTTTTTTGAAAAGAGCTTGTCCTTATTATATTAAAACGTTTTCCTTTTACAAACCGCTCAGGCTTCGGTCGCCGCTTCTTCCGGCGTTAAATTTCCCGCCTGATGAATGGCGCGTTTAACATCCGTGAAAAACAAAATCAAAACCCCGGCGATAAAAAAGAAAATCATCGAAAGAATCGCCTGCCGATACGAGCCGGTTATTCCAACCACAACGCCGAAAACAGCCGACCCGACAAGGGAAGTTCCGCGTTCGGAAATCTCGTATAAACCGAAAAACGATGCCTCGCGTCCTTCGGGAATCATCTGCGAATAAAGCGAGCGCGAAAGCGCCTGCGAACTGCCCAGCACCAAACCGATAAATATCGCCATAAACCAGGCTTGAAAAGCCGTTTCCAAAAATGCGTAAGCGTAAATCACGATTCCCGTCCAAATTATTAACGAAAGCAAAAGCGTGTGTTTCGCCCCGATAATCCGCGCCAAACGTTCAAAGATCAACGCGCCGCAAAGAGCGGAAATTTGCGCGACAAGAAAAATTCCCAGCAAAAAAGATTGGCTGGCTTCTTCGCCTCTGGAAACGAAAAGCTCCTGCGCGAGGAAAACCGAAGCGCTTGTTATAACCGTCTGAATGCCGTTGTTAAAGCAAAAATAAGCAATCAAAAATCGCGCGGTCAAACGCAGCCGGTTTAATTGTTTGAAAGTATTTCCAAGCTCGCTGAAACCGACGGAAATCACATTTTTCCCTTTCGGCAGATGTTTCGTCGCCCGCCGCGATTTAATCAGCAAAAATGTAATCACCGCAAATCCGCCCCACCAAATTGAAGCCGCCAGCAAAGACAATCTCACCGCAAAACCGGTTGAATAACCGAAAGATTCGGCGTTTTGCACAAAAACTATGTTCAAAACCAGCATTATCACGCCGCCCAGATAAC
>DATHTS010000491.1:0-8779 GCA_035462935.1 Pyrinomonadaceae bacterium | reverse complement strand
ATTTGCGAAACGATTTTCGGAATCTTAACCGATGTAAAACTGCTTGAGCTTTCAAACGCCGATCTGCCGATATTGAGCCAACTCGCCTTGCGCGCGCCCGGCACGAATCAACACTCTCACGCCGTCGGGCAATTGGCGGAAGACGCCTGCCGCATCGTCGGCGCTAACGGTCTGCTGACCAGAATCGGCGCTCTGTATCACGATGTCGGAAAAACCGCCGCGCCCGAGCATTTTGTCGAAAACCAGACGGGCAGAAATCCGCACGACAAATTAAAGCCGTCGCAAAGCGCGAAAATCATCATCAGCCACGTAACTTACGGCGCAAAATTAGGGAAAGATATGGGCTTGCCGCAACGCATTATTGATTTCATCCAGCAGCATCACGGCACGCGCACGCTTCATTATTTTCTCAAAAAAGCGCAGGCGCAGGCTCACGATCCTTCCGAGGTGGACGAAAATGATTTTCGCTATCCGGGACCGAAACCGCAGTTTAAGGAAGCGGCGATTATGATGATTGCCGACTCGTGCGAAGCGGCGGCGCGTTCTTTAGCCGAGCCGACGCCGGAAAATATACGCTTTATCGTTACGAAAATCATTGACGCGATTTTGCAGGACGACCAATTGGGCGAATGCGATTTGACCTTGCGCGAACTGACGCAAATCCGGGAATCAATGATCAAATCTCTGGTGGCGATTTATCATTCCCGTGTTGATTATCCGGGCTACGTGCCTCCGATATCTCTACAAAAAATCATTATTCCCAGCGAGCTCGATTCCGAGGAGCGCGGAATGACATTTCAAAATCCCGCCGATATTCCAATCGGTCCGGGCGGCGAGGTCGAGGATGAAGCGGTTGACCGCTCGCATCAACCCGACCGCGCAGAGGTAAAAACAGCGAAATAAATTTGTTACTAATCTTACACAAGATGTTTTTTTAAAGTCTTTTCAAAGCATGGACGGCTAAATTGATTTTGGATTTTAGATTTCGGATTTAGTTTTTTTTATCAAAACGAGCTTTATTTAATCCGAAATTCGCATTCCCAAATTCCAAATCTAATAGCCGCCTTGTTTTGACATAAAAGGTTAATTTTCTTATGCTTACCAACTTCCGAAATCAGGTTTATAATTTAACTAAATGGAATAAAAAATAGTGCTGTGTAGTTGACCCTATTGAAAATCTTGTTTTTTTGTGCTTAGGATTATAGATAGACATAATGGGATTATTGAACAGCACACAAGGGGAAGTCGAGTTGTGGGGCGGAATTGAATGCACTATTAACCGCGTTGAAGGCAACTTTTTTGATCAGTTAGAAAAAAGCGGGCATTATAATCGCCTCGCAGATTTGCAGCTTTTTGCCGACCTCGGGATTCGCGCCATCCGTTATCCGGTTTTGTGGGAGCGAATCGCGCCTGACGGTTTAGAAAATGCGGATTGGTCTTGGGCGGACACGCGCTTGGAGCGTTTGCGAGAGCTTAAAATACGCCCGATTATCGGATTACTTCATCACGGAAGCGGACCGGATTATACAAGCCTTCTTGATCCTCATTTTCCTGAGAAGTTTGCGGAATACGCTCTCGCAGTAGCCGAGCGATACCCGTGGGCTGAGGACTACACGCCGATTAATGAGCCGCTTACGACGGCGCGTTTCAGCGGTTTGTATGGATTATGGTATCCGCACGGGCATGACAACCGAACATTTGCTTTGGCTGTAATCGGACAGTGCCGCGCGACAGTTTTGGCGATGAAGTCTATTCGCCAAATTAATCCGAAAGCCAAATTTATTCAAACCGAAGATTTGGGAAAAGTTCACAGCACGCCCGAACTTAAGTATCAGGCGGATTTTGAAAATGAGCGGCGAATGCTCTGCTTTGATCTTCTCTGCGGTCGCGTCAATCGTGAACATTCTTTATGGAATTACCTGATTTACTGCGGCATTGAGGAATCTGAAATAGAATGGTTTCAGGAAAATTCCTGCCCGCCTGACATTATCGGTTTTAATTATTACCTGACCAGCGAGCGGTTTATTGATGAGCGCGTTGAGCGTTATCCGGGCAATCCGATAGGCGGCAACGGCAAACACGAATACGTTGATATGGAAGCGATTCGGGTCTGCACCGAAGGCTGTGCCGGACTGCGCGAATTGATGTGTGAGGCGTGGCAGCGTTATAAACTGCCTTTAGCCGTGACGGAAATTCATCTCGGATGCAGCCGCGACGAGCAGCTTCGTTGGTTTAACGAGGCTTGGGAAGCGGCGCAAGACTTGCGGAGCGAGGGAGTTGACTTAAAAGCTGTAACGGCTTGGTCTCTTCTCGGCTCGTTTGATTGGAACAGCCTTGTAACACGCTCGGAAAATCATTATGAACCCGGCGTTTTCGACTTGCGCGGAGGAAAGCCGCGCCCGACCGCTTTAGCCCGACTGCTTTGCACGCTTTCTAAAGGACAAAAATTTGAGCATCCGGTAATTGAAGGCTCTGGCTGGTGGAAACTTCCGTCCCGGTTTATTGCCGAACCGGTAGCGCGAATTCATTCGCCGAACGGGAATAAACATAACGGTTCGTCAAACGGAAGTAAACACATCATAAAAGCTCCGTCAATCAAAAGAAAAAGGGATAAAACCAAACCTCTCCTTATCACCGGAGCGACCGGAACGCTCGGACAGGCATTCGCCCGAATTTGCGAGAGCAGAGACATTTCTTACCAATTGCTTTCGCGCCGGAAAATGGATATTGCCCAAAGCGAATCCGTCAGAGAAGCATTGTCCACATACGAGCCTTGGGCGGTAATTAACACAGCAGGATATGTCCGTGTGGACGCGGCGGAAGACGAACCGGAAATCTGTTTCCGCGAAAACACGCACGGCGCGGTAAATCTAGCAAATGCCTGCGAGCAAAATAAAATTCAATACCTGAGTTTTTCTTCCGATTTGGTTTTTGACGGAAACGCGGCAAATCCATACGTTGAAGGTGATGCGCCAAATCCCTTAAACGTCTATGGACAAAGCAAGGCGGAAGCGGAAAGGCAAATTTTAGAGATGTATCCGAATGCTTTAATCGTTCGCACGGCTGCGTTTTTCAGCCCTTGGGACGAATATAATTTTTTGAAATTCGTCCTGCGCTCGCTTGCTTCCGGCGAAACTTTTCTCGCCGCCAACGACAGCCGCGTTTCTCCGACATACGTTCCCGATCTGGTAAACGCTTGTCTCGACCTGTTAATTGACGAAGAAAACGGATTGTGGCATCTGACAAATCAAGGCGCAGTAACCTGGTCTGAATTCGCTGAAAACGCCGCCGAATTAGCCGGATTCAAGACATCGCTGATTTCGGGATGTCCTTCGACGGAATTAAACTACAAAGCCAAAAGACCTTCCTACAGCGCTCTAGAAAGCGAAAAAGGAATTCTGCTTCCCGGTTTGGACGACGCGCTTTTTAGATTTATCGAGGCTTATAAAGCGGCGCGGTAATTTCCTGCGCTTTTTCGCAGACTTTCCAAATGAGAGATGCTTTTTCGGTTTATCAACACTCAGGAACTTTATTTCTTTGCCTTTCGTAACAGTTTCAGACAAAATTGAAATAACTCTGATTGAGGAACTCGATATGTATTGCCCGCAATGTAGTCAGCAGCAAACTTCCGACGGAATGCGCTTTTGCTCGCGCTGCGGATTTCCGCTGGACGGCGTGGCTAAACTGATTGCCGGCGGCGGCTCTTTACCGGCTCTTGAAGAAGAAGCGGGCAAAACGCTTAGCTCGCCGCGCCGCAGGGGCGTGCAGCAGGCTGTAATTTTGATATTTATCAGCATTTTGCTCATACCTCTCGTAGATGTGATCGGCAGTCCTTACCACGAAGCTTTGATTTTCATATTTCTGCTCGCCGGAATTCTGCGCGCCCTTTACGCGCTCGCTTTTCAAGAGGGCAAAGTATTTAAGCCGCGCAAGCGAAAAGAGAGCGACGCGGCTTCTCAAATAACCGCGAACTTAAGCAGCTATGCGCTGCCCTCATCTCAGCCTTCTACGTTAAACTTCCGCGACCCGCGAACAAGGACGGCGGAAATGGTTGAATCACCGGACAGCGTAACGGAGAACACTACTAAACTGCTTGACGGGCAGGATAATTTGAACACGCGCCGGTTTCCCGAAGAGTGATTTTCGGCAAAGCATCGAAAATATGCGAATTTTACGTTCTCCTTTTATCTTTGCCCTAGTCGTTTTCGCGCATTGTTTCTTCTGCGTCGAAAAAGCCTGGGCGCACGAAGGCTGGGGCATCGTCGTTGACCGGCAGGGACAAATCTACTTTAGCGACATTCCGACCAATACGATCTGGAAAATCACGCGCGAAGGAAATTTGGAAAAAGCATTGACCAGCCATTCACACGCGCTTGTTTTGAGCGAAGACGGCAGCATTTACGGCACGCAGGAACATCACTCGGCGGCAGTCGGAAGAGTCTGGCGAATCGCTCCCAACGGCAGTTTATCCAATGTCTTTACGCCCGCGCCCGACTTTCCGATGAATCTGCATCCTTTCACAATTGACCGCGAAGGCAACATTTATTCGACAAACTCAATAAGCTTCCTAAATCAAACCGACAAAACGACGCTTCTTAAATCTACGCCCGACGGAAATGTAAACGTTCTCGCGGGCGGCATTTCTGGTTTTAAGGACGGTCAGGGCGGCGAAGCGCAGTTTTCAGGAATTGACGGAATGGCTTGGTCAGCCGACGGCTCGCTATATATCACGGACGGCGTTTACGTCCGGCGCGTAATGATGAATGGAACGGTCACCACAATCGGCGGCGCATTAACAAGCCAAAGTTTCGGAGAAGATTTAATGGGTTTGACAATTTCTCCGAAGGGCAGTATTTACATAGCTGATTACAGCGGACGCCGGGTGCTTCAATTGATGCCCGACGGAAATATCCAAACAGTTCTGGAAACGGGATTCATCTGGTCGCCAACCGGAGTAACACTAGTTGGAGAAGATTTATATGTTTTGGAACATCTACGGATGCCGCTCGTCATTCTAGGCGACATTGGAATTGGACCCTATGCGCGAGTTCGCAAGATTTCACCGGACGGAGCAATTGAGAAAATTGTTACGGTATGGGGAAGAAATTCCTTGATATTTGCGATTGTGTTGTTTATCACCAGCGCAATATCCATTTTCGTTTGGCGCTTTTGGCGCGGAAGGCGAAGATGAATTTTGATCAATCAAATCAGCCAAACGGCGCCGGGTCGAAAGCGATGAAAGAAACAAACACTTTTTAAATCAACCAAACCTTTATTTTCTTGAAATACCGATTTCCATCCAAGCGCGATTCTCGTAAAGAAGTTTGAAATCTATGTTGCTTCATTTGATAAATCGGTTTTAAAATTTGAACGGAAAAACAGATAATTCGGGTTAAATATTTCAACGGAATTAAAATGTGTTCTAGAAAAATAGAATAAATTATTGAAAAAAAACAGATTTATATTGAAAATTCCAACAGTCGGTTGTAAAAAGTAAGGGAATTAAACTGAATTAATTCCGTTTAAATCAAAGTTCGATTGCTTTTCGTATTCAACGAAACCGTATTTAGCATTGCAGCATAACAATAGCAAGAAGTCGTAAATCGTCAATAATCGGAGGAGTAACTATGAAGAAAGTTATAATTTCAACGCTTAATGCCTATCGTCAATATCGTGTCGCCAAAGCTAAAAGTAAGACATACCAAATTTTTCGTTATTCTTTGCTGACGATTGTCGGAGCGTATTTCTTAACCATCTGCTTTCCTCAATATCTTTTTGCCCACGAAGTCGCCCACAAAAATTTCAAAATCTATTCCAGAGAACCTATGGGTGAGAATATTTATAAAATTCTTGACGACGCTGAAACAAGATTGTCCAAATCAACTATTTATGATGCTGAAATCAGCCGCCGGGTTTTTCTGACAAACAGTCACGGTTTTTACACATTCTTGAGCAACAAGGCTTTTCGGTCTTTTGCCAACAGCGTTCCTTTGATAAACAACATTCTTGTTAACAAATCTGACACGGCAAACGATTTGGTTTATCTTAATCGTCCCCAAAATAACAAAAGGTCTTTGAGCGGCGTGATTGCTCACGAAGTAACGCATCTTTTTATTAGAAAGAAACTCGGCAACTTAAGCGGTTTCACATTGCCGACTTGGAAAAACGAAGGCTATTGCGAGTATATTGCAGGCGACACTACTATTACGTTTGAGGAAGGCGTGAAATTGTGGAAGGAAAATCCGAACGATGATTCAAAATACAGATATTTCAAATACCACTTGAGAATTAAATATCTGCTTGAAACTGAAAAGCTAACAATTGACGACGTTTTTAACCAAGACTTTGACGAAAGAGATTTGGATGCCAAAGTTTTCAGCAGCCTCTGAAAATAACGGCACAATCGAACAATTCAATGGGCGTGAGGGCGAAACAGCGACTTTGTTATCGAGGTGTCTTTTTGCTTTCGACTTGCGCGTATTCGGTTTCGCCCCACGTCATCTCAGCCGTTATATCGCTTCGTATTTCCCTTGAGATTCCTTTAATCGAGGTTTCGATTTTAATTCTTTTTCTTTGCTTCTAAACCGAACTTTTGAAGCAGCCATTTTAAGACTGCTTCTTGATCGTTGATTGTCGCCCGTCGGATTTGAGCAAGCAGGTGAATTTGGTCAGGCTTCGGCAAAGCCGTATTTTGCAAGCCCTCGTTACAATTTGTGCAAACCGCCCGAAGGTTTTGTGCAGTATCGTCCCCGCCTTTTGATTTATCGAGGATGTGTCCCATTGTCAGGCGCACCGTCCGGGTTGGATTAAACGGGTCAGGATCGCCCGCCGCTAGTCCGCACATTTGACAGGTGTAGCCGTTTCGCTCAAGCACGCGGGCGCGAGTTTCTTTGGAAATGCCGCGAGCGAAAGCAGGCACGCGCTTGTCCGTCTCCATTAGATACTGATTCGGTTTCAAGTTTGCGCGGTCTTTGTGAGTGAGAATTTGATAGCCGTCTTCATTTCTGAGTTCACGAACTCGACGCGCCCATTCGACTGCGCCGCCGCTGGCTTGCTGAATATCTTTCGATTCAAGCACCTTACCGATATTTTGTAGGAAAAATTCGAGAATTAACTGTTTTGAGCCGGGTTTTCGGGACATATTTATTGATTGATATTGACAGCTAACGATTGAAGTTGCGGCTGAATTGACGCTGCGCGTTTTTTACTGGCTTCGGCATAAGTCGGATTTAATTCGATGAGAATTGCATTACGATTTAGCTCGGTTGCCGCGATTCCGGTTGTTCCCGAACCGCCGAACGGGTCTAAAATTGTATCGCCTTCACGTGAGCCGAGCAAAATACAGCGTCTTGCAAGTTCGCGCGGAAATGTTGCCGGATGCCCGCTTCTGCTTGAGTCCGGATTGAGAATCCAATAATTGCGAAGATTCGCGCCGCTTTCTTCCCTAACGCCGGTTGAGTCATAAAAATAAACAGGCGACTTAGCAAACATAAAAACTTCTTCGGTCGCGTTCGTCGGTCTGTTTTTAACGCTTTCGGGCATTGGATTTTTCTTTATCCAAGTTATTTTCGACCTTAAAATCCAACCATCGGATTGCAGCGCAAAGGCGACACGCCACGGCAAGCCTAATAAATCTCTGTCTTTCAGCCCCCAACATTCAGGAACTTTGCAGTTGCGTTTTTGAATCAACTTTTTGGTATTGCCAACAACGGCATTCGGTCCGTGATTTCCCGTTCCGCCGTTTCTCGCGTAACCGTCACCGACGTTTAGCCACAGTGTTCCGTCTTTGCGAAGAACGCGCCGAACTTCCGCAAACATCGCCACGAGATTTTCAACGTAAAGTTCCGGTGATGGCTCAGCCCCAATTTGCGCCGGATGTTCGTAATCGCGCAAGCCCCAATACGGCGGCGAGGTTACGCAACATTGGACGGATTCAGCCGCCAGCGTCGGTAGAATTTCAAGACTATCTCCAGCCAAAATTTGCAAATTACTCATCTCAATCATTATTTTTACTCAAATTTTACTGACAGGCAATCGAAGCAATTTATTATTTCTTTTCGTCGTATAGGTGTTTTGGTGATAGGCTTCATAAATCAAGGACGATATAACGAGTCACTGCAACGGAGGCGGAAACAGCGACTTTCTTATTTAGATTGTCTTTTTATCCTTAGCTTGCGTATCGGCGGTTTCCGCGCCGCTGAACTCCGCCTTGTTAGAATTTCTCTTTTAGTTTTTTATAAGTTGTCTGTAAATCTTCGGGAATAGTTCGCGTCTGACCGACCGAAGTCATAAAATTCACGTCGCCGATCCAGCGCGGCAGGATGTGTAGATGAAAATGCTCCGCTACGCCCGCGCCTGCCGCTTTGCCGAAATTCATTCCGAGATTCATCCCGTTCGGCTGGTAAGCCCGGCGCAAAGCGGTTTGGCATCGCTTGGTTAAATCCATCATCTCATCGGTGATTTCCTTCGGGGCTTGATCGAGGTCGGCGAGATGCGCGTAAGGGACGATCATCAAATGACCGGAAACGTAAGGATAAATGTTGAGAATGACAAAATTATGCCCGGCGCGATGGAGGATAAATTTTTCCTCGTCGCTTGCCGGGCTGTTCAAAATATCGCAGAAAACACAGCCGCTCGATTCTTTAGCTGCTTCCTGCCCGCTTCCCTTTATGTAATCGTATCGCCAGGGACTCCACAAAACGTCCATAAGAGAGTTAAGAGTAGAGAGTTGCGAGTGGAGAGTAAAGAGAATTTGCCGCCAATTCTTTACTCTCCACTC
>DATHTS010000490.1:0-1670 GCA_035462935.1 Pyrinomonadaceae bacterium | reverse complement strand
GAAGCCAACGGCATAAAGGTAACCGGAACTTTGAATAAAGAAACGCTGGAAAAAATGGGCGTTCCTTTGACTGATAAGCAAAAAGAAATGTAGCCATTTCGGTTTTGCGCAAAATTTAGCATAAATCTATCCCGCGGACTTCGGGAAGAAAAGATGAAACCGCGAAAAAACACGAAATGACGCGAAATATGTTAATTCTTTTTCGTGCCGTTTGGTGTTTTTTCGCGGTTTCATCTGCTTTGAAACGCAAAAGGGGTAAAACGCTTCTTCGCCTTATTTTTTTCTAAGTTTATTTCGTTCTATCAGCATCGTAAAAGCGAGTTGCTTTTCCTGTAAAAGTTTATTGAGTTTTACTTTCTCTTCATCGCTCGCGCAGGTTTTGATTTTCTCTTTCAGCTCGCTGATTTCTTTCATTCTTTCGACTTCTTCCGGCACGAACTTACTGCTTTTCAGAACCGAATAACCCATTCTCAAATCTTCGGGTGTCGCAAAATAAGCGTCTAAATCCAGCGGGCGCCCCGCGCCTTCAAGGTTGTCGAATTCACCCCGCTCTATCGCTTTTCTGATTTGTTCTTCAACGAATCTTTCTAATGACATATTTTTAAAACTTTTGAGAATTATTACGCTTCCCTTTCCAGATAAAATTTCATAATGCGCTCCGCCAAATCCTGTCTTCCCCAAAATTCGGAGATAAACATTTTAAAGTCCGCAACGCTAAGCCAGTATTTGTCGGGAGTGATTTCGTCTTTGTTGGTCGGATGGAAAATCACACCGCCCAGCAATCCGTAAATCAAACTGTCAGGCAAAAGGAGCTTTCCATCTTTAATCTCGAATTCTCCGGCGGTGTTAAAAGCGAATTCTTCAGGCAGTCTTCCCGTCCTCAATATCTGCGCGATGACCAGCAAAACGATTTCTTCCGCGCCGTGATGAACGTTAAAGGTCGGAACAATTCTTTTCACACCGAACGGAATGTTCAAAGGCAGCGGCAAAGCCCTCGGCATTCCCATAAAAGTAATTAACTGCCAGTTAGCCTTAATGAATTCCTGAAAATCGTATTCGGATAAATCCTCTTTTCCAGAAGTCTTCCTTATCGTTTCGCCGATTGCCGCAACAGTCGGCACAAGAGCAAATTCATAAGAGCCGCTCTCCATCAAATCAACCGCTTCCTGCACGTATTCGCTGACCGTTTTCATAATTAAAATTATATCGTAAGTGAGTGCGGAATAAGAATATAGATTAAGAAAAAAAGGAAATATGCCCGCGAAATACACGAATGATACGAAAAAAAAAGAAAAATATTTTTTTGTTCTAATTTTTGTGTATTTCGCGTATTTCGCGGGCTAACTTTTTTCTGTATAATCAACAGCCGATGCAGTTTGTTTTCTCACGAAGATTTTACATCCTTTTGGCGCTGGGATTGATTCCGCTTTCGCTTTCGTGGGGCTTGCCGGCGCTTCGATATGCGGTTTTAATTTTCGATATTTTATTAATTGTTACTGCTTTGGTTGACTATTTTATCAGCCGGCGGCTGCCCGAAGAATTCACCGTCACCCGCAAATTCGACAAACGTTTCGCCATCGGCGACGAAACGCGAGTCACCCTGCACATCGAAAACCGCACTGAAAGAGATTTTCGCATAAAAATCAAAGACGAATATCCGCCCGAAATGT
>DATHTS010000489.1:0-4608 GCA_035462935.1 Pyrinomonadaceae bacterium | reverse complement strand
AATTTGATACGAGCGAATTGAAAGATGAATGAGTTATTTGAATGGAACTGTGATAAAACCGGATTTCATAAAAAAGTAGGCAGTGGCAGTTGGCAGGACAAAATTTTACTGCCAACTGTCCTTTTAACTGTAAAAGCTGGTCGAAGGATTCAGGATTTCGAGCTTTTTGCGGCAGCGCTCAATACTTTCCTTATATTTATCCAGCTTTAAATTGTCCAGCGTAATCATCGCCGCCTTTTGATAATAATCCATCGCTTCCTGCAATCTACCCTGCATTTCATACATTATCGCGTATTCGTTGGCGATGGTGTCTTTGGCGATGCCGGGAATATTTGAAACTTTGTCGAGATGCGCTTTGAGTTCGTCAAAACGCTGCATATTCGATAAAAAATAGCTGTAATTCAGATACGCGGCGTTGTAATTCGGCGCGTATTGAATAGCGGCTTTGTAATATTCTTCGGCTCGAGCCATATCCTTGTATTTGGTTTCATAAACCCAGCCGAGATGATTGTAGGCTTTGCCGAAACGCGGATTTCTTCTGAGAATCTGCGCCAGTTTTTCGACCGCTTCCAAAACCACGCCTTCATTGAGCAGTCTATCGGCTTCCGCGAAAAGATCTTCGCATTCGAGCTCGGCTCTGTCCGGCACTAAATTACTAAAATCGCCTGCGATATTAAATTCGTCTTTCCCGTTAAAATCCATAAACTTTCGCTCCTTCTAAAATTTATTAATAAAGGAACCGACGGCATCTTGCCGGCGATGAACGCGGGCAGCGTTCAAATAAGGATTATTTAATCGTATATTACGCCGCTCGCGCCGCTTTTGCCATCCTGCCGACGTTCCTTTTTATTCCGCCGCAAAATCCATTGTATCCGGGTCGGTGTCAGTTTCTTCCCGCTGACCGAATAATCTGAGCCATAGAAAACCTATTGTTCCCGCCGAAAGAGAAGCGAGCAAAATCGCTATTTTCGCGGAATTTATAATTTCCATATCGCCGACGAAAGCCAGATTTGTGATAAAAATTGACATCGTAAAACCGATGCCGCCCAAAACGCCCGCGCCTAAAATATGCTTCCAATTCAAATCGAGCGGCAGACGGCAGATGCCCAAAGTGATGGCGATAAAACTGAGCATTACAATACCAATCGGTTTACCGGCGAGCAAACCGCCGATGATCCCCATACTGTTTGCCTCGGTAAGACTTACAGCCCAATCCGCGCCAATAACGACTCCGGTATTTGCCAGCGCGAAAACGGGTAAAACAAAAAAGGCGACCGGCTTATGCAGAAAATGTTCCAGCCTGTAAGACGGCGAGCTTTCGTCATCAACAATCGGGGTGAAGGGAATGGCAAACGCGAGCAAAACTCCGGCGACGGTTGCGTGAACGCCGGACTTCAACATCAAATACCACATTATCAAGCCGCCGATAATATACGGAATCAGCGACATTACCCGCATACGGTTAATAACAATCAGCAAACCGAAAACGCCGAGCGCGCCGAAAAGATACTGCGTCGAAAGCTCCGCCGTATAAAAAATGGCGATAATAATAATCGCGCCGAGGTCGTCCATTACCGCCAGCGCCGTCAGAAATACTTTGAGCGAAGCGGGAACGCGGTCGCCCAAAATCGCCAGAACGCCGAGCGCGAAAGCGATGTCGGTCGCCATCGGAATCCCGATTCCGGCTTGCGTCGGAGTTCCGGCGTTGAGCGCGAAGTGGATAAGCGCGGGTAAGGCAAGCCCGCCGATTGCCGCGAAAATCGGCAGCAGGGCGTTTCTGAAATTTGATAACTCGCCCTTGTATAACTCGCGTTCAAGTTCCAAACCGATGAGCAAAAAGAAAATCGCCATCAATCCGTCGTTCACCCAGTGCTCGACGCTCAAGCCTCCAATGTATGTGTGCCAAACTCCAAGATAGGCATCGCTAAAAGCCGAATTGGCGATAATAAGCGAAATAATCGTGCAGAAAATCAGTATAATCCCGGTTGATTTTTCGCCGTCAAAAAATTCCTTAAATGTTTTTGTTAATGGTACTTGTCTTATTTCTGCCATTTTCCCCCTTTCATAATTTCAAAATTTAATAAATCTTACTTCTCCAAAACCTTTCTCTTAAATGCGGGCGGAACGATTTCGTTGTCAAAAACCTCGTAAGCCGCCGAAACTCCTTCCGGCAGCGGCGCGCTTTCGGCGATTGACAATTCATCTTCCAGATAGTTTTCCACCCCGTTGACGATTTCGTTCATCTCATCCGATGTTAAAATTTTATACTCCCGCAGGTATCTTTCAAAACGGTCAATCGGATCATTATTCTCCGCCCACCAATCAATTTCGCCTGCGGGAACGTAGGCTTGATTATCGTGTTCGGCGTGTCCCTTTCGCCGATAAGTCATCGCTTCGATCAAAACCGAACCGTTTCCGCCACGCGCGTGTTCGACCGCTTTTTTCATCGTTTCATAACAGGCGATAATATCGTTTCCGTCCGTCTGCAAACCCAAAATGCCGTAACCGATTGCTTTATCAACAAACGAAGCGGCGGCGCATTGATTTCGCGTCGGCGTTGAATAAGCGTAGCCGTTGTTTTCGATAATCGTAATCAAAGGAAGTCGCTGTACGGCGGCGAAATTCACGCCTTCGTGAAACGCGCCGGTTGAAGACGCGCCTTCGCCAATAAACGCGACCGCCACGCGATTTTCCTTTTTCATCCTCGCGGCAAGCAAAACGCCCGTCATCACGGGAATCATATCGCCGAGATGCGAAATCGGACCGACGAAACCTTTCTCCAAATCAGCGAAATGAAACTGCACGTCGGTTGCGCGGCTCGGCGCATTCGCTTTACCGAGATACTGAGCGAAGATTTCACGCGGAAGTATCCCTTTAACGAAAACCGCGCCGATGTCGCGTATCAAAGGCGCGATAAAATCCTGTTTTTCCAAAGCGTAAGCCGTCCCGACCGCCGTCGCCTCCTGACCCAAACTCGTGAAAACTCCGCCCGTAAGTTTCGCCTGCCGCTTGAGCCTGACGGTCATTTCATCAAACATCCGCGTCATTTTCAGAAACCGATAAAGCTCGGCGAACTGTTTGTTAGTCAAATCGGTTTCCCGCGTGCAGGAAAGAGGCGCATCCAATTTTTTCAGATTCATTTTTGTCGTCATTTTTATTTTAGCCCGCGAATTATACGAATAATACGAATGAAAAAGAAAAAATAATTCGCGTTTTTTCGTGTAATTCGCGGGCTAACTTTTCTTTCTCAAAAAATACTTCCCGATACCAAATAGACTAATCAATAGCCAGAAAAATTCAACTATGAAAGCCGAAAAGTTAAAGCTGTAATAAAGTGAAACGATGATGAGCGAGGCTCCAACAGCGTTTAGCAGAGAATAAAGCAGCCGCTCGCTGCGGATTTTTTCGAGCTGCAGAAAAATGTAGGTGATAATTATTATAGCGACGCCGACCGAGCCGACGAAATCATACCAAGCGTATTGCATAAGATTGGAGCGCAAGCGTCTCGCTTACAATGAGCGTGTGAGCGCGAAAATATTCGCTTTACTCACAAGTTTTAGAAATTAAACCCTTTTACGCCGCTAACGCGACATTTGCAAACGGGATGCTTGCGCTCAGGGTTTATTCATTCTCTGGCAAGCGGGGGCAAGCCGCCCTTCCAGACCTGAAATTTGTTTTGTCTTGAATGCTTAATTGCTAAGTAGCCGGGCAGATAAGCGGAAAAAGAAAAGCTGGATAAATTGGCAAGTCGGGAAGGGCGGCTCTGCCCCCCCGCTGATTTTGAAATTGAATAAACCCTGCTTGCGCTCCAGTCAGTTGAAATTTTGCAACTAGCCCGTTTGCGCCGACCGCCCAAATCGCGTTTTTTCCCTTCGAGGCAACAGCGTTGTAATTCTCCTTATCCAGATTTTTCCAACTCTTCCCGCCATCCGTCGAAATATCCGAACCGCTCGCGCCGACCGCGATAATCGTCTTTTTATCAATAAAATCAACGCCCGAACGATAGCCGTTTAAGCCTTTCCCTAAATTCCAGGTCTTTCCGCCGTCGCCGGTAAAAGCTAAATTATTTGTAATTTCATTCGGCTTTTCATAATTTCCGCCGACAATTACGCCGTTTTTCGCGTCAAACATCGCAATCGAAAAAATTCCGCTGCCCGGAGTGCCGGAAACAATCGGCGTATCGGAAACGAGCCAACTTAACCCTCGATTATTAGAGTGAAAGACTCTCGCGTCATTTCCGCCCGAAACGAGAAAAACGTCGGATTTCCCGTTGACAATCAAACAAGTTCCGCTCGCCGCAAAAGCCGCTTCGCCCGTTTTTGCGGGCGGCATTTTATCATTTGGAATCGGCTTCCAAGTCTCGCCCTCTTCGGTTTTCATCAAAAGGTATTTGCCGTCCACCGGGTCGGACATTGCGATTCCGTTGTTTTTATCCCAAAACGCAATCGCATCGAAAAACGCTTTCGGATTTTCATTTTTAAATTGCAGCTTCCACGTTTTACCGCCGTCGGTAGTTTTATAAATTCTTGAATTTTCGCCGTCGCCGATGCTCAAAAGATACGCCGTGTTTGCATCGAAGGCTTCGACATCGCGGAAATCCATCTTTTC
>DATHTS010000488.1:0-2673 GCA_035462935.1 Pyrinomonadaceae bacterium | reverse complement strand
ATCAAGCCCTTCTCGCCTTCGCGCTGACGCTTTCGCTCTTCGCCTTTGCGTCAGCCGCGCCCGGCGACCTCGATCCAACTTTTGGCGACGGAGGCAAAGTTATTACCGATATGCCCGGCGATAACTTTGCCAAACAAGTCGAGATTCAGCCCGATGGCAAAATCGTCGCGCTCGTTAACGGTTATCTTATTCGCTATAACTCAAACGGCAAGCTCGACAACAGCTTCGGCACGAGCGGCGTCCTTAACTCTTCATTGTTCGGAGCATATTTCGGAGATGGATTCGCCATTTTACCGGACGGCAAATTCCTGATCGTCGGAGCCGTGATTCATCCTGCGCTGGCGAATTTAGCCTCAGCCGTGTTTCGCTTTAACCCGAACGGAACGCCCGATACGACTTGGGGCGTAAACGGCGTCGTCAGCACGCTAATCCTCGGGGCTGATTCGGGAAACAAAGTTCTCGTTCAACCTGACGGCAAAATAATCACTTTTGTTTTCTCCTGCTGTCATGCGGCATACCCGCCCGACCCGGGCTTTTCAACCGTCATTCGCTACCACGCGGACGGCACGCTCGACAGCGCTTTCGGCTCAGGCGGTTTTGTAAGTATTTCAGATGCGAGGAATGCCGGAGGTGCCGTTCGTCAAGCCGAACTGCAGGCGGACGGCAAAATATTGTTTTTAAACCATAACGGGCAGACGGCGTCTATCGGGCGGCTCAATGCCAACGGTACGCTGGACACAACTTTTATCCCCAATTCATTCGAACCTGAAGGCGGTTTTATTCAAATCTACACTAATCGTGTTTCGGGAAATACTTTCGCGCTCCAGTCTGACGGCAAAATCATCGTGGCTGCGACTGCCACAGACTCGCGCGGCATAACGACATCAAGACTATTGCGTTTTACCGCAAACGGCGGTTACGATTCTTTCGGGACGAACGGCAGCGCTGCTATTGCGCCGCAAACAAATAGGTATTTTGAATTAAATTCAGTTTTCGTTCAGCCCGACGACAAGATTATTGCCGGCGGCGCTATAATCACAAATTCATCGAGAAGTTTTGTATTGTTCAGGTTTTACAGATACGGCGAGATTGAAACAGGATTCGGCACAGGCGGGTTCGCCACAGCGACTCTGCGTGGCGTGAACGATCATCTGACAGCTTTGGCTATTCAGCCCGACGGTACCAAAGTAGTCGCGCTCGGAGAAATCGCCATTTCGCTTACTGAGCCTTACAAAATTGGTTTGGCGCGTTTTCTGCTTACCACACGGCGTCCGAAACGGTTTGGTTTTGACGAAGACAGTAAGGCGAACCGAGCGTTTTTCCGCGACTGATATTATAACTGTTCCGCTCGCGGCTAAGATCCATCTTTGCGAAACTCGATATAAAACTACTGCTTTGCCGATGATTAATCACTATTTGCCGGAAATTTCCTCAACGTCCCGGATAATTTCCTCTTCAACAAACTGTCTGAGCCGCAGGCGATAAATCCTTTTCTCGTCGGCTTCTAAAATTTCTACTTCCAGCCCGCGAAAATAAAGCTTTTCGTCCGGTTTAGGAACGTAACCGACCTCGCTCGTTACCAAACCGGCAATAGTCGTAAAATCGTCGTCCTCGATTTCCATATCGAAAAGGCGTTCGATTTTGCCGATTTCGGTCGAGCCGAGAACGTCGTAATAACCTTCTGCGCCTTCGATGATTTCGACAATTTCTTCTTCCGCGATGTCTTCATCTTCGATTTCGCCGACGATTTCTTCCAGAATATCTTCGACCGTTACGAGCCCCGCCACGCCGCCGTATTCGTCCACGACAATCGCCACCTGAACGTGGCTGGTCTGCATATTCTTTAAAAGTTCGGCGGCGGATTTGGTTTCGGGAACAAAATAAGCCGGGCGCAAAAGGCTTTCAATCGCCTGATCTTCCTTTCCTTCCGCCCAAGCCTGAAGCAAATCGCGGACGTAAATCACGCCTTCGATGTTATCAACATTATCCCTGTAAACCGGCAGACGCGAGTATTTTTCCTCGTTTATCAAATCGCGCGCGTTTTTGACCGTGGCGTTAATCGGCAAAGCGCAAATCTCGGTGCGCGGCGTCATGATTTCTTCAACGCGGGTGTCGCTGAATTCAAACATCGTCTCGATCAACTCGCGGTCTTCTTCCTCGATAATTCCTTCGGCTTTCCCGACTTCCATCAAAGCGTGAATGTCGTCCGCGTCGTCGTCCGTTCTTTCTTCGATAGTTTCGGGAACAACCGAAGTTTCCAGATTCTGCCCTTCTTTTTTGTGATAAACAATCGAGAAAGGGCTTGCCAAAAATGACCAGACGCGATAGAGCGGTCGAAAAAGCGGCAGGAAAAGCAGCAATTTGCTTTCGGGGTTTTTACCGATTAGAATGCGCGGAACTATTTGGCGGAAAATGAAGGAGAGCAGCAAAGCGATACCGAACGAATAAAGCAAAATCTCGCGCGGTGTCGGGAAAATACGATAAACAATCAATGAAATCAAAACGGTGAAAGCGATCAGCAAGACTTGAATCGCCGCTGAAAGCGCGAAACGAAAATTCGCGCGATTTTCTAAAATCTCAAAAAGAAACCGCGCCGTACGCTTTCGCTCGCTTTCCTGCGCGTCGGCGGCAATGCGCCGCAGACTGACATCGCTTTGCTGGGAAAAAGCCATA
>DATHTS010000487.1:0-2670 GCA_035462935.1 Pyrinomonadaceae bacterium | reverse complement strand
TCTCTTCGGCGGGATTAGTTACCTCGTTTGCCATTAAATCGTTTTATATTCCTTTTCTTAAAAGTAGCTGCTTAAATTTTTATGAAGCGCCCCCGCGTTTATCCGAATTCGAAAGACCGGCTGGCGGGGCAGCCGATATGCGGTGTGTTTGGGAAAACACGCTTTTACGGATAAAACTAAAATTTACACGCCGAAGCGTTTCTAGTCAAGACAATGCGCCTTAAATCTTTAAATTATAGGCATTTTATCAAATATCCGCCTCTTTTGCCCAATTATTTTTCGAATTTGATAACTCTCAAATTTATTTTTTAATAATTAAGAGTTATTCTAAAGCAAACAACTTTAGAAAAATTATGCCGACTTTTGAATTTTACCAGCTCGATGTTTTTACCCGAACCGCATTTCAAGGCAATCCGCTAGCCGTTTTTCCCGATGCCGAGGGAATTTCCGGCGAGCAAATGCAAATAATTGCTAACGAGTTGAACCTGAGTGAAACGGTTTTTGTCCTGCCTTCGGAAAAGGCTCTGAAACGCTTGCGGATTTTCACGCCGAAACAGGAACTCCCGCTCGCCGGTCATCCGGTCGTCGGAACTTGGAATCTGCTTGCGCAGATCGGCGTTACGCCGCAAACCGAAAACGGCACAATTGAAATCAAGCAGGAATTGAATTTAGGCGTTTTGCCCGTCGAGATCGAATTCCGCAACGGAAAGCCTTTTCAGGTTGTAATGACGCAGGGTAAATTTCAGCCCGGCGCAGTTATTTCCGATGAAAAAGAAATCGAAAAACTGGCTGTAGGCTTGGGGCTTTCAGTTTCCGATTTTAATTTGCGCGAAGATTTGCCGATTCAAGTGGTTTCGACCGGGATAAAAGCGCTGGACGTTCCGCTCGTTTCGCTGGACGCGCTGAGCCGCTGCCGCATTAATCCGCAAATTTTAAGCGAAGTTTATCTCGCTTACGGCGCGGTCGGCTGTTACGTTTTTACGTTTGAAACTAAAGAAGAAAGCTCGAAAATCCACGCCCGCTTTTTCGCGCCCGACGACAACATTCCCGAAGACCCGGCGACGGGCAGCGCAGCCGGCTCGCTTTCCGGTTATCTCACATTTTACGGCGCGATTGACACGAATAAATTTACCATCGAGCAAGGCGATTTTATGAATCGTCCGAGCCGTATTTTTGCCGAAGTTACGGGCGAAAAAGGAAATGTCGAAAAGGTTAAAATCGGCGGGAACTCGGTGGTTGTGGCAAAAGGAAATTTATTTCTCGATTGAAAAACTATGCAATAAAGCTGCAGCCAGCTTGGAGGATTATCAAACCCGCGAAAAAAAATTCTTGCCTTTTGTTTCCCTTTCTCGTCTATTGTAATTAAAACTGCTTTCATCTGCCCCCGCAAGCCAATGAAAATTGGCGAGCTGAAAAGCAAATTTTTTATTCGTTCTGTGGAGTTTTGCAGTCGAGACGAAAGAAAATTTGGGGACAATTTTTGCTTGAGATGAATAGTTTCTCTTTTTAAGAATAAACCGCAATTCTCCTGCTCGAAAACCAAAGCCTCAAACCGCCTGATTGCGAAACTCAACTTTATAGCGAACACCGACGACTAAGGAATTTAATAACTTTGGGCTTTGCACAAAAACAGCCCGATTTTATGCCAAAGCGAATAACATATCTATATGTGTTTTACCGCACAGACAACCTTCTCTTTTTTCGCATAAAATCATTTTATAGCTTGCATTCCACTAGTATGGACAGCGGACCGAGAGGAATTTTAGATAGGCTGAATTCTCGATGCGATAGTTTCTTTTTTACTCTTAAATCTAATTTTTGTGCAAAGCCATAACTTTGACAAGTTAGTCGGCACAATTTTCCTGCCGAACGATGCTGTCAAAGAATCCGGGTAGATTTCTGCTATGCGCTTTCGGGCAAAAATCTCACTCTTTTCAAACTCTTATTATAAGATAAGCCTTAAAACAAAAGGAAGGAAAAATGAACAAGCTAATTCTTACAATTCTATTCTTACTAGTTACACTACCAGTCTTCGCTCAAGATGTGCGAACAGACCTAGAAAAACACTTTACAAATTTTAATCTAGTAAAATTAGAAAAAAACGAAATCGTTCAAAAATCTAAAACCGGCGAACTTGTGCGAGTCGCCGGTTTTGAGTTTTCCATTTCTCCGAGAGACCTGTTTGTCGGAATGGATGAAGTGAAGACTTTTCGCGGAAAAATCAACGGCAATCCTGATTCGGAAGTGCGATTATCTGTTGATGACACTTCAGTAAAGGGATACATTTTTGATGGAGAAACCAGATTTTATATAGAATCGGCGGCGAAGTTTACAAATAAAGTCTCAAACAAAGACCATATTATTTATAGATCAGAAGATAGAAAAGATGAAGAATCATTCGTGTGTTTAGCTGATGATGCTTTACAAACAGGATTGTCAACGACTTCACCAAAGGTTGCAGATACGATAACCGGCGGCATTAGAATTAACAGAGTAATCGAGATAGCGACTGATGCCGATTACGAATGGGTAACTCAAGCCGGCGGAGTAACTAAAGCAAACAGTGAAATCCTTTCGATGTTAAATATGGCGGAAGGCGTATATGAGCGCCAACTAGGATTAACTTTCTCCGTAACATCTCAACACGCCTGGGCGACTCCTGACCCGTAT
>DATHTS010000486.1:0-6206 GCA_035462935.1 Pyrinomonadaceae bacterium | reverse complement strand
GCATCGCGCCGACAAGGTGGGAATCATTGCTGAAATAAAACGCAAATCGCCTTCAAAAGGCGTTTTGAACGAATTTATTTCAATCGAAAAACTCTCAATCGGCTATATGCAGGCGGGCGCGAATGCCTTATCGGTTTTGACCGATGCGGAATTTTTCGGCGGCTCGAATGAGGATTTGATCACGGCGCGGAAATTTAACTACTGCCCGATTTTGCGGAAGGATTTTATTGTTGACGAATATCAGATCATCGAATCCCGCTCAATCGGAGCAGACGCGGTTTTGCTGATTGCAGGAGTTTTGAACGAAGGAGAAATAAAGCAATTTGCCGCTTTTTCCGCCTCGCTCGGCTTGGAGGTTTTGCTCGAAATTCACGCTTTAGAAGAATTACCGGCGGATTTGGAAAACATCAGTGTCGTCGGGGTGAATAACCGGAATTTACAGGATTTTACAACGGACGTTAATTGCTCGTTTGAGATTGCCGCCGGGCTGCCGAACAAAATTACAAAAATTTCCGAAAGCGGAATCAGCGACGCCGCAACGATTTTGGAATTAAAAAAAGCCGGTTTTCAGGGCTTTCTAATCGGCGAAGCGTTTATGCGAAACAGTCGTCCCGAAGCGGCTTGCGCTGAATTTATCAGGAAGATAAAGGAGTTTGAAACCGCAGATGAACACAGATAAACGCAGATTTATGGAAGACATATTTAATCTTTTTTATCTGCGCGCATTTGCGGTTAATTAAAAATGAAAAACGTCAAAATCAAAATCTGCGGAATGCGCGAGCCGGAAAATTTGCGGACGATTGCGGCGCTTGAGCCAGATTTTATCGGTTTGATTTTTTATCCGAAATCGCCGCGTTTTATCAGCGTTGAAGAAGCCGAAAATCTGCCGCAGTTTCCCGAAATCCGGCGCGTCGGAGTTTTTGTCAACGAAACAGTTGAAGCGGTTCTGGAAACCGCAAGGCGAGCAAATCTTTTCGCCGTCCAACTTCACGGCGATGAAACGCCGGAAATCTGCGCCATAATCAAGCGACAAAAACCGGATTTGCAGATTATAAAAGTTTTCTCTGTCGGCGCAGATTTTAACGGCGAGCAGATGAGGCTTTACCAAGAAACTTGCGATTATTTTTTGTTCGACACGAAAGGCGACAAACGCGGCGGCAACGGCGAGGTTTTCGATTGGCAGATTTTATCTTCGCTGCAAATTAAAAAACCGTTTTTTCTGAGCGGCGGAATCGGCGCGAAAAATGTGTCGGAAGCGATTGAGGTTTGTAAAAATCTGCCGCTTTTCGCCCTAGATTTTAACAGCCGCGTTGAAGCGTCGGCGGGCGTCAAATCGCCTGAAAAGGTGAAGGAAATTATCAGTAAGTTATGAAATACACGGTTGACGAAAACGGTTTTTCCGGCGAATTCGGCGGCGCGTTTGTGCCGGAGATGCTTTACCCAAACATTCACCAATTGCAGAGGCGCTACCGCGAAATTATCGAAAGTGAATCGTTTCAAGATGATTTCCATAAACTTCTGCGCGATTACGTCGGGCGTCCTTCGCCGCTTTATCTGGCGGAAAGATTGAGCGCGAAGCTGAACCGGAAAATTTATCTCAAACGCGAGGATTTGAATCACACCGGCTCGCACAAGATAAATAATACTGTCGGGCAGATTTTGCTGGCTCGCGCGCTCGGCAAAAAGCGAATTATCGCCGAAACCGGCGCGGGGCAGCACGGCTTGGCGACGGCGACCGTATGCGCTTTGATGAATCTCGAATGCGTCGTTTTTATGGGCGCGGTTGATGTCGAAAGACAGAAGCCGAACGTCGAAAAAATGCGGATGCTCGGCGCTCGCGTCGTGCCGGTTTATTCGGGAAGCAAAACTTTAAAGGATGCGACGAACGAGGCTTTGCGCGATTGGATTGCGAATCCGAACGACACGCATTATTTAATCGGCTCGGCGGTCGGACCGCATCCGTTTCCCGATCTGGTGGCGCGTTTTCAGAGAATTATCGGTGAGGAAATTCGCGCTCAATTGCTCGGAAAGGAAAATCGAGAAACGCCTGACGCGGTTGTTGCGTGTGTCGGCGGCGGAAGCAATGCAATTGGCGCGTTCGGCGCATTTTTAGAAAATGAAGATGTGAAACTTTTCGGCGTGGAAGCCGCCGGAAAAGGCGTTGAATCCGGCGAAACCGCTGCGACAACCGCGCTCGGCAAAGCCGGAGTTCTGCACGGTTCGCGCACTTTGCTGATGCAGACGGGCGACGGGCAGGTTCTCGAAGCGCATTCCGTTTCCGCCGGGCTCGATTATCCGGGCATCGGAGCGCAGCACGCGCATCTTTTCACCACCGGGCGCGTCAAATACGTTAATGTTACCGACGACGAATCCCTGCAAGCCGGTCTGGAACTGACGCGGCTCGAAGGCATTATTCCGGCTATCGAATCGGCACACGCGATTGCCTTTTTACCAAAATTGGATTTGCCGGAAAATTCAATCATCGTCGTCTGTCTTTCAGGGCGCGGCGATAAAGATATGGCGACGTATCTGGATTATTTCAAAAACGCGGAGGCTGAAAATGTTAAATAATCGGCTTTCAGGGCTTTTCGAGCAAAACAAAAAGAATTTTTCCATTTTCATCACGGCAGGTTTTCCGCGACTTGAAGAAACTGTTCCGATTTGCGAGGAACTGGAAAAAAGCGGCGTTGATTTGATCGAACTCGGCATTCCCTTTTCCGATTCGATTGCCGACGGCGCGACGATTCAAAAGGCTAATGAAAAGGCTCTACGAAATGGCGCAAGTTTGGCTTGGACGCTCGAAACTTTGCGAAAAATACGTGAGACGGTCAAAATTCCGGTAATTTTAATGGGAAGTTTGAATCCGGTTTTGCAGTTCGGCGAGGAAAAGTTTTGTCAGGCGGCAAAGGAAGCAGGCGCTGACGGCGTGATTTTGCCGGATTTGCCGCTTGAATTTTACCTGCAAAATTATCGCAAGCTTTTTGAAAAATATGACTTGTCGAACATTTTTCTTATCACGCAAAATACGCCCGAAGTGCGAATTCGGCTAATTGACGCAACAAGCAGCAGCTTTATTTACGCGGTTTCGATGGCGGGCGTGACCGGTAAAAATTTAGAGATTGACGATGAGCGGCGCGAGTATCTCAAAAGATTGAAAATTATGAATCTGCAATCGCCTTTGATGGTCGGTTTCGGAATTAAAAACCGTGAACATTTTGAAGAAATGACGAATTACGCGGCGGGCGCAATTGTCGGCAGCGCCTTCTTGCGGGAAATTGAAACCGCCGAAAATGTGCGGCAAGCAACCCGCGATTTTGTCGCAAGATTTTTATAGAGAAGATTTCAGATTCCAAATTTCAGATTCCAAATTCCAAATTGAAAGCGCGAATCTGGAATCTGGAATTTGGAATCTGAAATCAAAGAGGATTTTATGATTATTCAATGTGTAGAAGAAATTCAGCCGAATGAATTGGAAGTTTTACGCGAGCAAATTAAAGAATTCGGCTTAAAGGTGACGGAAGTTACGACGCAGATCGGGCGTTATTTGATCGCACTCGGCAATTATGAAATTGACATCCGGCGCATCGGCTCACTCGCGGGAGTGAAGGATGTTCATCGCGTTTCCGACGCTTACAAATTAGTTTCGCGCAAATGGAAAGTTACGCCGACCATGATTGATTTAGGCGACGACGTAAAAATCGGTGACGGTAAATTCGCCTTGATGCTCGGACCTTGCTCATTGGAAAGCGCGGAACAAATTTCGAGCATTGCGGAATTTTTAAACGAAAATGGTGTTCGAATTATGCGCGGCGGCGCGTTCAAACCGCGCACCTCGCCTTACGCTTTTCGCGGTCTCGGAATTGAAGGATTGAAGATGTTCAGCGAGATCGCGCGTCCGCTCGGAATCAAGCTGACAACGGAGATTATGGACGCTTCGCAAATTGAAGCGATGTATCCTTACGTGGATGTGTTCCAAGTCGGCACGCGCAACGCGCAGAATTTTACGCTGCTCGACGAGCTCGGAAAAATTGATAAACCTATTCTGTTAAAACGCGGGATGAGCGGAACGATTGAAGACCTTCTGCAAGCCGCCGAATATATTTTTATGAACGGCAACGAGCGCATTCTATTATGCGAGCGCGGCATCCGCACGTTTGAAAAAGCGTATCGCAACACGCTCGACATCAACGCGATTCCGGTTTTGAAGGAAAAAACGCATTTGCCGGTGATTATTGATCCATCACACGGCATTGGCATTCGCCGCCACGTCGAAGCTCTTGCGCTTGCCGGACTCGTCGCCGGAGCTGACGGAGCGATTATCGAAATTCATCAAACACCGGAAAAAGCTGCTTCAGACGGAGCGCAAACTTTGGATTTTAGTGAGACTAAGCAGCTAATCAGAAAGGCGCGGGCGATTCAGGAAAGTTTAGAGAAATGGAATTGATTTTGTGCCGGAGCGCGGGCGGCTCGCCCGCAAACGTTGCGCCAGCAACGTAGAAGAATTTAGCTAAACGCAACTATAGATTAACCGAGTTTTCGTGCTTCGCACTTAATGCGGGCGAGCCGCCCGCGCTCCGACAAACTAACTTTTGCAAATTTATTCAACTTGATAAGTAGCAATGCTGGTCGGCGTTTCAAAACAGCGCACTTTGTAGACCTGCACGCGCTCGTCATCAACGCGCGAGGCGATGTATTCCAAAATATACCGCGCCAGATTCTCCGCCGAAGGATTTAATTCTTCATCAAACGGCGGCAGTTCGTTCAAATTCCGGTGGTCGAGATATTTAACGATCTCGTCCGCCGCCTTTTTCAAATCGCCGAAATCAATCAACAGACCGATATTATTTAGTTCCTCGCCGCGAGCGTAAATCTCAATTTTATAATTATGCCCATGCAGATTTTCGCACTTTCCCTTGTAGCCGCGCAGTTGGTGCGCGCTGGCGAAATCGCGTTCGATCATTACTTCGTAAAATGAAGACATATTCTGTTCAATTCTCGTTTTTCAAAAGATTAATAATCAAAAAAAGCTTTATAGCTTCTATTTTACTTTCTCCGGCTTTTGAAATAAAGCTGCGCTTTTTTCAAACTTTTGTAAAATTTATATCAAAAAACGCCAAGACATATTCTTTCGGCTTCTTTAAAATCAAAACAGAAATATTTTTAACACAGGAGAATAAAAATGCGAAAAGTAGTTCTCGGACTCGGCATCAGCTTGGACGGCTACATCGCCCGCAAAAACGGCGCGGTTGATTGGCTTTCGATGGATTGGGATTACGATTGGACGGCATTTTTTAATACGATTGACGTAGTTTTAATAGGACGAAAAACTTGGGATGTGGCTCTTGGGATGAACACGAAACCAAAAGCGAAATCAAAAAAGAAATCGAATCCATACGGCAAAACGGAAACCTACGTTTTTTCAAATACATTGAAAGAAAGCGGCGTTGAAGGCGTTGAGGTAATTTCGGGAAATCTGAAGGAGTTTATTGAAAATCTGAAAGCGAAAGAAGGCAAAAACATTTGGCTTTCAGGCGGCGGCGAGCTGGCAAAAAGCTTTTTGGACGAAGATTTGGTTGACGAGATTTACCTGGGCGTTACGCCGCACCTTCTTGGTTCGGGGCTTCCCCTTTTTCCCGAACTGGAAAAAGAACACCCGCTGCGTTTGGTTTCCTGCAATGTTTGCAAACATAAAAAAGAAGACAACGCGATGGTCGAATTAATTTATGAAGTAAAAAGATAAAGGCAGTTTGATAACAGCCGGTCATTGCACTAATGGGCAGTAGTCTTAAATAATTTTTACTCTATCCGAGGCTGTTTCAATATTCAGAGAAAAGCTGTAAGGTTTGAGGTTTACGGCTTTTTGCTTTGTGAAATTAGGCTTTGCACAAAAAATTAAAAAGGCAACCTGATAATTCAGATCGCCTTTTCGTTTTGGAGCAAGTTTGAGCTGACAAGTTTACCTAACCGATAACGTCAGTATCCCTCGAAGCATTATGTAAAGCCATCTCGGGCTTTTTCTTTTCATCTTTCGGTTTATTCTCCTTCGGTTTCTCGTCTTTCTTCGGTTCGATGACAATAACCGGCGGTTTTTTTGGCGGCGGATCTTTTTTATTGTCCTGGCTTTGCGCCGATGCCGAAATCGAAACGCCGACGACAATCGCCATAACTAAAAATATTTGTTTAACTAACTTCATCATTATAAAACT
>DATHTS010000485.1:0-8635 GCA_035462935.1 Pyrinomonadaceae bacterium | reverse complement strand
CGCCGAGTTCGGCATCTCGTTTGGAAATATCTTCGAGCGTGGCGAAAAGATTGTGAGAAATTCCTTCTTCGAGATTTTTCTTTGCCAACTCGTAAGCCTGTTTCGGGTCTTTTCTGGCGATTTCGGCGGCTAAACTTATTTCGAGAGCTTTGTTTTCCCCGGCGTAATCGTCGCTGTCAACGAATTTATTAGTTAAAGTCTGCAAGGCTTCGAGCGCGAGCGCCGGATTGCGCGGCGCAATCGCCGTTACAAGCTCGTTTCGCATATTCCGCAAATCGTAAATCAATATGTATCGGTCGGAAGTTTCCTTATCGGAAGCATCTTCGTCAGGCGCTTGGATTTGCTGAAGCAGATTGTTCAATTCCGCAATCGAGCTTTGATAAAGCGCCTGCGCCTGTTTTTCATCGCGCTCCCAGAGCAGATCGGCAACCGCGACACGGGCGGCAACGCGGTTTTTCGGCAAGGCAAACTGTTCGGCTTCGCGCGCCAGATTATTCAGCAAAACAGCGGCTTTTTTTTGCAGTTCGGGCGAAACGTCCGGTTTTTCCGGCTCCGGTTTCGGCGCGGTCTGCGCAAGATTTTGTCCGAAAAGCAGGACGGACAGTAAAAGGACAGTCAATTTTCGAAAAAGCATTTTGTTAAACTCCTATCGGGTCTTGAAGATACTAAACCGAAAATAGAACGCCTGACAAGCAAAACTTTGCAATATTTGAATTTAGGCTATAACATTACTTTTTTTAGAAGAAATCGCAGATGAATTGAAGATGAGCAAATCTGTTTGCTCTCGGAATTTCAAATTTCAAATTTCAAATTTCAAATTTTCTTATTTTTTCTGTATATCCTGTTTTAATCATCCGTGTTTAGCCGCGTTCATCTGTGGTTTCAAATAAAACCGGGAGTTTTCTATGAAGTTCAAAAAAAATATCTACTTTTTTCTAAGCCTAACGCTTGTGATTTGCGCTTTCGGCTGCGGTCCGCGTTCGAGCGAAACAACGCCGGAAATGGCGCAGAGAATGCTCAAGCTTCAAGGTTACAATTTTACCGAGCCTGAATTTTTTCGCGCCATCCGAATGGAGAATGCGCCGGTAGTCCACGGCTTTTTGCAGGCGGGAATTAATCCGAACGCAAAAAACAAAGAAGGCGAAACGGCTCTGACCTTTGCAATTCAAAACTCCGTCCCGAAAGTCGTCGGTGTTTTGCTTGAAAAAGCCGATCCGAATATGAGGGATGATCGAGGCAATTCGCCGCTTCATCTGGCAATTACGAAAGATAAGGAAGAAGTTGTCAACGCGCTTTTGGAGAAAAATGTTGATGTAAACGCCGCCGGAGTGAGCGGCGAAATAAAGAATCAAACTCCGCTGTATGCCGCCGTTATCAAGGCGCGCGCGGATTTGGTTCAAAAACTTCTGGAAAAGGGCGCAGACCCCAACATTCCCGACAGCGACGGCGGTTTTCCACTCTCGGAAGCCGCAATTCGCGGCAATGCCGAATTGGTTAAACTCCTGCTTGATAAAGGCGCGAACATTAACGCGCAAGAGCCGAATAAACGCACGGCGCTTATCTACGTCGCTTCCGGTTCGGGAATTTCATCGCAAAAACGACAGGAAACCGTTAGACTCCTGCTCGAACGCGGCGCGGACAAATCAATCAAAGATGAGAAAAGTATGACGGCGCTCGATTGGGCAAAGAAGAGTAATAATCAGGATGCCGTCGAATTATTAAAATAAAATTTAAAGGATTTTTTTTAATCAATCTTTTGATCAGGTGATTTTCAAAACCTCATTCTCAAGTTTTCGATAAATCACTTATAATCAAAAATATGTCCAAGACCGAATGGCTTTTGTCCGCGCCCGTTTCCCCGACCAACAAAAAGGCTGATACGCCGCTCTACGGATTTTTGGTGCGACTGATGCGCGGTGAAGATTTGTCAGAAACGGAAGCGGCGGAGTTTTTCCGCGCTTTGACCGAGCAGACTTCCAATCCCGCGCAAATCGCCGGTTCGCTCGTCGCTCTGACCGCCAAAGGCGAGACTTTTGAAGAACTCGCGGGAATGGCTCGCACGATGCGCGAGCAGGCGTTGAAAATTTCGACGCGGCATAAAAATTTTATTGATATGCTCGGAACAGGTTCGAGCGCGGCGAAAACTTTCAACGTTTCGACCGCCGCCGCTTTAGTCGCCGCCGGAGCTGGTTTGCCGGTCGCCAAACACACCAGCCGCGGCGTGATGAGCCAGACGGGAAGCGCCGATGTTTTGGGAAAACTCGGCGTGAAAGTTACGGTCGAACCGGCAATTTCTCAAGCGTGTCTGAATGGCGCGGGCATTTGCTTTATGTTCGCGCCGAAATTTCATCCGAATTTGCGGCGCGTCGGCGACATCCGCCGCAGTCTCGGCATCAGAACCTGTCTTAATCTTCTCGGAGTTTTGTCGAATCCGGCGAACGCGCCAAAGCAGTTAATCGGCGTCTGGCATCCGTCTTTGCTAGAGCCAATGGCAAAATCTCTCGCGCTTTTGGGAACGGAGCGCGCCTGGGTTGTTCACGGCGCGGACGGTTTGGATGAAGTAACTCTGGGGAATGAAACTTTTGTAGCGGAAGTTTCCGGCGGAAAGATCAGAACCTTCAAGCTCTCGCCCGAAGACTTCGGCATCCAGCGCGGTAAAATCGAGCATTTGAAAACCGAAACGCCCGATCAGAGCGCGAAAATCATCCGCGAAGTCCTGGAAAGCAAACGCCGCGACGAAGCGCGTTCTTTGACTGTTCTAAATGCCGCCGCCGCGCTAATCATCGGCGGAATCGCCAAAGAACCGATGCACGCCGCCCGTCTCGCCGAGCAAAGCATTGACAGCGGTTCAGCGCGTATAAAATTAGAAAGATTGGTGCAGACGACGAGTAAAAAATAATGGAAAATGAATAATGGATAACGGAAAATATGCTGCTATTTATTTTCCGTTATCCATTATTCATTTTCCATTTTCTACAAATATGCTTTCACCCTTTGGTTCAATCTATGGCGCAATTGCAAATGCGCGAAACAGTCTTTACCGGAAGGGCATTTTCAAATCATTCTCGCTCGGCGCCCCGACCGTCAGCGTCGGTAATATCACGGTCGGTGGAACGGGGAAAACGCCGCTGGTCGCTTTTATAGCAGAAATTTTAAATGAAAACGGCGAAAAGGTTTGTATTCTCACACGCGGTTACGGGCGCGAGAATGAGCGCGAAAGAGTTTTGGTTTCAGACGGCAAAGCGATTTTGGCGGATGTAAAGCAAGCGGGTGATGAGCCGTTGGAATTGGCGCAGAAACTTCTGGAAAAAGCTGTTATTGTTGCCGATGCAAACCGTGTCGAAGCCGGATTTTGGGCATGTGAAAAATTCGGTATCACGGCGTTTGTGCTTGATGATGGATTTCAGCATCAACGCATCAGGCGCGATTTGGATATTGTATGTGTTGACGCGACTAATCCGTTTGGAAATGGAAAAGTTTTACCATCAGGAGTTCTGCGCGAGTCTTTGGCGAATTTGAAACGCGCTGATGCGATTGTGATTACCCGCGCTAATTTGATTGATGAAAAACAAATTTCGAATCTTAAATCTAAAATTTCAGAATTTGCGAAATGCCCAATTTTTCTCTCGGAAAATAAAATCTCAAACTTGGTAAACCTAAAAGAATTTCCCGCAAAGGCGCAAAGAGCGCAAAAAGAAGGGGGAGAGAGTAAAAAAGGAGGAGCTTTTGCTTTCTGTGCTCTCGGCAATCCAAATAATTTTTTTGAGCAGCTAAAACGTGAGAATTTCAATTTGGTTTCCAGCCAAACTTTTCCGGATCATCATTTTTATAAACAAAAAGACATTGCCGAACTTGAAAAAAAGGCGAAGCAAACCGGCGCGGAAAGTTTAATAACTACGGCGAAAGATGCGGTTAAATTGAAAGATTTGAAATTCGATTTGCCGTGTTTTGTAGCGGAAAGCGAGATGATTTTCCAAGACGAAAAAAAACTGCGCGAAATAATCAATGCAGTTTTCAATCCAAAATCCAAAATCTAAAATCCAAAATCAATTTGTGTCTTGCTCTTTTCCGCTCTGGCTGCGTGTTTCGGTCGAAGCGGGCGGGCTAGGTTTCGGCTTTTCCGCAGGCGGTTTCGGCGTCGGCTTAACCGTTTTCGGCGGATTCGGTTCAGGTTTAGTCGGAGTTTCCGGGTTTTCTGTTGGTGTTTCCTTTGGCGCGGGCGTCGGTTGTGTGTTAGCGGGCGCGGTCTTCGGCGGTTTCGTCGGCGAAGGCTGCGTGTTTGCGTTCACATTAGTGTTTGACGGCACTAAAATATAAGTATCGCCGTCGCGCATAAAAATGCTGTTTGAATCGCCCGGAACGGTAAAAGTTTCCCCGCTCGGCGGAACATACTGCGGCGCGCCCGGCGGCGGCATTCCGCCTCTATCCCACGGATTGTAGCCGTCGCCGCCCGGCATAATTTCCGGCATCGTCATATTCGAGTTTCCCATCATCTCCGGCGGAAAAGGCATCATATTTGACAAACCCTGCTCATTAATTCCGGTTGCCGGATTTATCGGCTGGACGGGCATTCCGTTGGCATCGGTTTGCATCTGCGTTGCCGGATCGGTTTGTTTAACCGACGTTGCGTAAATAAAAGCGCCTGCGAGACCGCAAATGCCGACCAGCACGATAAAAGCCGTTTTCCAGAGATTGTTTGGCGGCTCTGTCGCTGCCGGAACAACCATCTCCGGTTCGGCTGTGTAATCCGTCGCGCGGTTTAATTCTTCGATAAATTCGGCGGCTGACTGCTGGCGCATTTCAGGATTTTTTGCCAGGGCGTGCAGAATTACGGGTTCGAGATTTTCTGGCAAATCGCTGCGAAAAGCCGAAAGCGGCGGCGGAAGTTCTTCGCTTTTCTTGAGCATTAATTCGGTCGGCGTTTCCGCCATAAAAGGGACTGTGCCAGCGAGCATTTCATAGAGAATTACGCCGAGGCTGTAAATATCGCTTCGCTCGTCGGCTTCGGAAACATCGGCGTATTGTTCGGGCGCGAGATACGCGGTTTTCTCGATTGATAAACGGTCGCTGTTTTCGTCCAAATCAATTGAAGCGAAATCAAAAACTTTCGCCGTTTCCGCGCCGTTTAGATCGGAAGTAAGCAGAACGTCCTCTGGATTCAAATGACGATGAATGATGCCGCGCGAATGTACGGCGGAAAGAGCGGCGGCGATTTGGCGGGCAATGCGCGAGGCGCGTTCGGGTGAAAACTTTCCTTCGCGGTCAACCGCTTCCTTTAAAGTTGCGCCTTCCACACCTTCCATCAAAATGTAGACTAAGCCGCTCGTATCCTGCCCGTAATCGGTTACGTTCAAAATATACGGATGCGAAATGCGTGAAACCGTGCGGGCTTCGTTAGCAAATTGTTTAATATTACTTTCGTCAAACGCCGCGTCAGGCGAGAGAATTTTTACCGTAACCGGCTTTTCCATCAAAAGATGCGTTCCGCGATAGATGCCGTATAAATCGCCTTCGCGCAAAACTTCTTCAATCCGGTATTTTTCAGCTAAAACTTTTCCGATAATTTCTTCGCTCATTGCCTTTTTAGTTGTTTCCTGTAAAACGTTCGTTGCCCTTTTCAAACAATCCGGGGCGCTCAACCAAGTTTTATCACACAAACCGGGAAAATAAAATGCGGGCGAAAATAAAATTTCGCCCGCCCAAAAAGTTTTGAATAATTTGATTTATGCCAAAACCGCAAAAACGATAACCAGCGCGAGCAGCACCAGCGATTCGATAAGAGCAAGCGCAATAATCATAAGCGTTTGCACCGTTCCAGCCGCGCCCGGATTGCGAGCCGCGCCTTCGACCGCAGCCGCGCCGACGCGCCCTTGTCCGAGACCGCCGAGACCTGCCGCGATACCGAAACCGATACCGGCGGCAATCGCTTTGTAAGCGGCAACGGTTGATTCATTATCGCCCGCGCCTGTTGCTGCACCTTGCGCTAACGCCGGAACTGCCAGCAGGAAAAGCGCGAGAGCCGAAAAGAAAATATATTTGATCTTATTCATTTTTTTTATCTCCTAATTTATTTTTATTAAATTCCGAAGACCTCTGATAAAGCTTTTTTAGAAAACCTGCGCGTCGGGGTTATTATTTCGCCTCGCTTCCGGTATGCGCTCGATTTCTACTCTCGTTGGAGTCGAGGCTCCTGTCGCGTGCGGGCATATTCGATATAAAAGACAAATTTTCAAAATCGCTTATCTTAAAATCTTCAAAAACCTTTTTTTGAAACCACAGATAAACACGGATAAAATTCCCCAATATTCGTGTTATCAATTAGTTGTAAAATCTGTTTGCGGATAACAAAAAATCCCAAATCCGCAATCCCAAATCCAAAATCGTTACGCGTGTGCCGCCGCTGTTTCGCCCTCGACCGCCACGTGCTCTTCATGATGTGCGTGCGGCGGATGCGAAACTTCGCTGATGTAAATCATCGAAAGCAGCGTGAAAACGAGCGTCTGCACTAGCGCGATAAACACCGCCAGCGGCATTAAGATTATCGGCACGATTACCTGTGTAAACGGCGGGAATAATCCCGAGATGATCATTGCAATTTGCTCGTCGGCAAACATATTGGCGAAAAGACGAATTCCCAAAGTTACCGGGCGAATCACATTACTGAAAAGCTCGATTAAAAAGATGAGCGGCGCGATCCACCAAATCGGTCCCGCAAAATGTGCCAAATGCCCGATCAGCCCGTTTTCCTTGATGCCGACATAGTTGTAATAAATAAAAGATGTAAGACCGAGCGCGAAAGTAACGTTAACGTGCGCTGTCGGTGACATAAACAGCGGGAAAAGTCCCATCAAATTGGAAATCAGGATCAAAACCGCAAACGTCGCCACGACCGGAAAATACCGGTAGCCGTGTTCGCCGATTACATTGACGACCATATCTTTCAGAGCCAGGAATCCGGCTTCGAGCGTCAACTGCCCGTGAGTCGGATCGTCTTCCGACAGCTTGCCTTTAAAAATCCAGATAATCGCAACCGTTAAAAGGCAGGCGATGACGAACATTACCGTATACCACGGGATCGCCGTTTCCGGCGTGTAGGGACCGAAAAGAGCCTCGGGAGTGGTCTCTACGCCGAGACGGTTAAAAATCCATTCCCAAGCCGGGTAAGTTGTCTGCATTTGCAGCCGATGCAGCGGCTCGCCAAAATAATGATTAACAAATTCAACTACCAGCGGGGTGTGATGCCCGCCTTCCGCAAATAAAAACATTCTTAAATATCCTTCCGGTTATAATTTGTTGTAAATATTCGTATAAAACCTTCGATCATAATCGCCACCGCGAAGCTCGCAAGCCCTAAAATCACGGAAATAACCGGCACAATTTTGGTTAAATAAACAATCGCCAGAATAATGCCGAACACCAAATAGCGCGAGATATATCGCGTGGCTAAAAAGCGCGGTTTTTCCTGCAAAACAACGCGATCAAAAATCTTTTCCAGCGAACGTTTCATCCAGTAATAATTAACCAAAGATAAAACGCCGCCGATTAAAACACCGACTCCGAACCGCCACGAAATAAAAATAAAACTCAATAAGCTGCCGACCATTGCGGCAATCGCCATCACCGCCAAAATCCGCTGGTGCGAAAGCTGTGGCGGCGCAGTTTCCTGCTCAGGCAATATAGGTTCGGAATTTTCGCTCATTGCGAAAAAGAAATTTTACAAGGGTTTAGAGGAAAATTCAAAGCCGAGAAGCAATCTTTGTGCAATCTTTCTCAAACAAAAATAGTTTTTTACGGGTTAAATGAAGGCGGTTCGTCTTTTTTGCGAGGCTCGTTTTCCAAAATGGAAGTCGAGCGATTTCCGGTTTGCGGGTCTTTGAGAATTTGCGACGTGATTCTAAAAAACTGAAAAAAACCGATAGCTCCGCCGATAAAAATGCCCAGAACAATTCCCCAAGGCTGAGAGCCGAAAATCAAATCGAAAAGCCAGCCCAAAACCATCAGAAAAACCACCGAACCGAACAAAACAATCGCCGCCGACCAAGCCAAACCCGATTTGCGGATAATCTCGGCAGGCGAATCCGGGATAAAACTTTGTTTCGGTTTTTCTGTTTCAAAGGAAAACGGCGTGTAGGCGGGCGGCGCTTTTTCGGGAATAACTTTTTGTGATTCGGAGAAAACTTCTATTTCGGGCAGTTCTAAAATATTGTCCGGCTCATTTGTTTCCGGCAGATTCAAAACATCAGCCTGCACAAACGTTTCGGTTTGATGAGCTTCGGATTTTATCCCGTTTTCAGGCTGTTTATTTTCTTCTTCTTCAAGAAATTTTCCGATCATTGCCGTCTCTCACAAAAGCAAAATTAAGAAGGTTTTCGCTCGACTTCCGTTATTCTCCGCTCCAACTGGGAATTTTCCGCGCGAACATCTAAAACGTCTGCGGCTAAATGATTTATCTTCTGCTCGATTTTATCTAATTTCTGGTTTACTTCCTGACGAAATTCGGTAAGTTCGCCCTCAATTCCGTCAAATCTTTGCTCAAGTCCATCGAATCTTTGTTCAAGTCCGCCGACCTTCTGCACAAGTCCGCCGACTTGATCCCTCAAATCATTAATACCCTGAATAGCAGTGCCGACCAGCC
>DATHTS010000484.1:0-2915 GCA_035462935.1 Pyrinomonadaceae bacterium | reverse complement strand
AACAAACTGAGAGAGCGTTTCCCCCGCTTTATTCGGGACAATAAAGAAACGCTTTACAAATCGGTCAGACGTTCACAATTGAAAGCAATAAGAGATGTCTGCAACGCTTATCGAGATGAAATCAAAAAGACAAGTTCTAAAAAATATAATCTCGATTACATCAAAAAGGTCGAAGATTATTTAAAAACCGAAGAAGCAAATCTCACGCGAGGCGATTTTCAAGATATAAATCTTAATGAAGATGAAATCAGACGAATAATATCGAATGACAAAATTCCTCAAAACATTCAAATTGAAACTAGCAGCGCTTTAATAAAGGAATTTCCCAAACACGACACTTTGCCGCAGAGATTTGTTGAAATGCTGGAAAAAGGTTGGGTGGAAAAGGGAATTAATCATTCGTTATTTGAAAGATTTGAAGCGCATTTCAACGCCGAACTTGCCAAGCCCGAAGTTGCAAATGTTCTATTCAAAAAAGCTCTCAGCGGAATTCAAATTTCAATTGATGAATTGCTGGAAGGGCAAGCCAATCAAACTGAGGAGATTAAAAAGTTAAGGGAAATATTTGAAAAAAGAGCCGATGAACTTGAAAGGCTAGGCTATCGAATCCTTTACAAAGAAAGCGGTGAGATTGAGGGTTTTGAGTTAATTGGTGAAAAACTTGACGAAATAAGCGAAGGGATCAAGCGTATTGAAGCCAAACTCGACGGCAGAATTTTTACAGAGCCGAAGATAACGCACAATCTTCCAAATACGAATACAACAATTTACGGACGTGATAAAGAAGCGGAAATGCTGCTTGAAGCGTTTTGCGGCGAGAAAGCGGAATATCAAAGCAGGCGTTTTTCGTTGGTTGTCGCGCCAAGCGGTTTTGGCAAATCAATCTTGCTTGAAAAAGCTTTGAAAGAAGTTGTCGAAAACGATCAGATCAACCCTGAATATCAATCTAAGGTTCAACGCATTATGTTGATAGACTGCTTTTTGAAGCAGTCTTTAACCGATATTGTCAGCGAATTTAACTTATTGCTGGGAACGCAGGAATCGTTTCAAAAAGATTTTGACGCGGTTGATTTTGCCAATAAACTTGTCCAACTTCCGGCAGACAGAGTTTGGTTAATTCTCGATAATTTTGAAAAATGGCTTGATGAAAATTACGAGATTACCAATGCGGAAGTCAGAGCGTTTCTTAATGCTTTGTTCAGTTTCGGTTACATCCGCGGAGTTATACTTTCGCAAACTCCGCCAGTTAATTCGATTTTGCAAAAGGTCAATCAACTAAACGAAATCGGCGATAATCTTTACGCCGGTTTGCCGCCGCCGGATGCTTTGCAAATGTTGAGAACGGAAGGAAAAAGCGTCGGTTTGGACAATGTTTCGGAAAGCCTCTTAAACGAGTTTTTAAAAAAGGTCGCGTATATTCCGCAGGCGTTAAACTCTCTGCTCGGTTATATGCAGGGCGGCATTACACTTGAAGAAGTTTTGCACGCGCCCGAATTTCAAACCGGTTTCGACGAATACGAAAGCGATGAAGAAAAGTTAAAACAAGGCGAACGACGAACCAAAGCCTTAATCAAACGGCAAATCGAGGCTCAATCGGAAGAAGTAAAGCTTCTACTGCAATGTCTGACGTATTTTGAAAAACCACTCCCGCAAGACGCCCTCGAGCTTTTATTCGACGACAAAGTTAAAGCCAGAAATGCGGTCAACCGTCTGAAAACTCATCGTTTAGCAACAGCTAATATTGATATTCGTCAGGTTATTTACTGCGAATTACATTCATATTTCCGCGACCAAACCAAAATTGTCCTGCCCGATTTCAGCCGCATCGCCAATGAAGATTATGCCGTCAAAATCGGCAATAAAGGAAATGAAGCTGATAATCTCGGTTATCTGCAAAAAGCGTTTGACCTGCACGAATCCGCTGAAAAGATTTTCAAGGATTTGCATGAACAACTTATAGAAAGCGCTAAAGATTTACCCGAACAAAAAAAATCTCAACTTATTTTTTCTTCAGAAAACATAATCGCAACGGCTTATCTGAACAAAGGCAATGCTCTTTGGAGTCTCGGCAGATTGAATGAAGCGATTGATGAATATAACAAAGCGATTGAAATTCGTGAGAAATTAGTCGAAGCCGGACGCACGGAATTGTCAAGCGATTTGGCAATGGCTTATATGAACAAAGGAACTGCTCTTGATAGTCTCGGCAGATCGAATGAAGCGATTAATGAATATGACAAAGCGATTGAGATTTATGAGAAATTAGTCGCCGCCGGACGCACGGAATTGTCAAGCAATTTGGCAGCGGCTTATATGAACAAAGGTGTTGCTTTCGAAGGGAAAAACAATTCAGCCGAAGCAGTTGCTATCTTCGGGCAGGCTATCGAGCTTTGGGAGCAAGAATTACAACTCGGTTTTGTTCACAACTTGCCGAATTTGGTTAAAGCCGTGCGGATTCGCGCTGCAAGTTTGATTAAGCTGAAAGATTGGGAAAATATTGCCGTTGATGGGATTAGTAGTTTATCTTTGTTCGTAGCCTTTACGCAGGACGAAAACCTTTCCGAACATTTCAAACAACAAATCGGTGGAGAGTTTTTTTGGTTATTAAAATCAATCAAACAACTTTCAAGCGAAAATCAAGAAAAGATATTCACGATTGCCAATGAAATCGGGCAAAGTCAGGATGAGCCGGAACCTTTCGGCGATATTTTGCGGCAATATATCGAGGGAATCGAGTAATCAGCTTTTGATTTGAAGAGTATTAATTGAGCATCTTTGCCGGTGAAGTTTTCATCTTTTTTGCGGCGGTAAATTTCAATTGAAAAAATATCAGGAATCAAAGCGGCAGGGATTTTATTATGGCAAAAAAAGGTTTGAGTTTCATTTTGTTTATTTTTTTATTCGTTTCTTTTGCT
>DATHTS010000483.1:0-4227 GCA_035462935.1 Pyrinomonadaceae bacterium | reverse complement strand
TCGGATTATCACGCCTTCGGCAATAATCTTTTCACAAATTAACGCAACGACCACAATCGCAATCATTCCGCTCAAATTAAAATGCTGAATCCCGAAATATAAAGCGGCGACCAATCCGCTGAAAATAAAAATTCGCAGGATGAGCAAAAAGCGTCCGAGTTCCCGGTAAGAACGAACAATCGGGTCGGTAACCAAAATATGAAACGGCAAAAGCGTCAGGTTTATTAAAAAAATCGGCACGCTCGCCAGATAGTTCCGGGTGAAAAGCGTGATGATAAAAGTCTGCGCCGTGATAAACAGAAAAACATAAATCGGGAAATAAAAAAACGAAAGCTTCTGCATCGCCCGCGCCGTCAGGCGAATCATCTCGGCACGCTCGCCCCGCATTTGCAGCTCGCTCATTCGCGGGATCATTACCGAGGCGATTGATTCGGCTAAGATTGTGATCAGCGGAAGTTGGAAACAGCCGTAAGCGTAAATCGCGTATTCGGCTTCGCTGAAACGATAACCGACGAAATAATTGTGAATGTCGGTCTGCAAAATGTAGAGAATTCCGGCAAGCCCGAAAGGCACGGCGTAAACCAGATGCTCGCGGAAAAACCCAGCATCGAATTTTTGCCAGAAACGCGGAAATCTGGAATTTAAATAAACTAATAAAATCAGAGTCTGCACCGCGCCTTGAATCATCGCCGCGACGAGAAAAGCTTCGACCGTGCGAAACCAGATTACGGCAAACGCCATAAAAGCCGTTTTTGTAAACTGCGAGAAAATTATAAAAACGGTCGCCAAACGCGGTTCTCTGTTCGCAACGGCGACGGTTTCAAGAATAGTCGAGAAAATCCAAATCCAGATGACGACGCCGATTTCCGGCGCGAGCGCGGTCATTTCCTCGCTTTGAAAGATTTTGCCGAGAATCTGCGGATAAAGAAAAAGACCGAGACAAGCCAAACCGCCCGTAACGAAATGAAAAAGAAGAATATTGAAAATCGCCGAAGCGCGTTTTTCCGTTTCGCGCGAGAGAAAATAATACGCGCTCATCGAAAAACCGAGCGAGAGAATCGCCGTCGCGTTCATTACGACTTGAAAAGATTGGCGGTAAAGACCGACTTTATCCTGTGCTAAAAACCGGACGACCAGCAAAGGCAAAAGAAACGCGAATCCGAAGCCGACGATTTTGGCGAACATCAGCCACGCGCTTTGAGTTTTTAACGACGGCGTTTTCGTGTTTTGTTCCATTTGCAAAGGGGTTTGAACAAATCTTTGAAGCTGTTTGAAAAAGGAGAAATTCTCGGAAAAAGGAAAATAACTGTCAACTTTCAACTATCCGCTATCAACTATCTTGCAATAAATAAACCGTTGATACACTGCAAAATAGTTGAAAGTTGATAGTTGATAATTGATAGTTTTTCTCTTTTCAAACAGCTTCTTAAATGAAAAGTCTAATTTTTAACGGAAGAATGCTTTGCGTGCGTGTCATACCAGCCCGGAATCGGTCGGCGAACGACTCTTTCCAACTGCGCGATAAATTTCCTGCCTTTTTCCGTCTGCACCAGATATGAATAGTCGCCAAACAGCCAGTAAAGTGTAAAAATTCTCTGATAATCCTTTAAAATTTCTTCCCTGGTTTTCCATCTGCCGAGAGTTTCTTCGCCGAAAGGTCCAGATGAGCCGTCTTCAAAATGATGCTCGATGTTTCCGTTTTTTAATGATGAATAAGCTCTCCGAATTTTGGAAAATTCCTGCAGAACGGCTTTGAATTTATCATAGCCGAGCTGCTCGAATAAGAAAAATTCTTCCTCCAGCTTCTCAAAAATCACCTTTTCCGAACGGATGGAAATATAATCCGGCTTGTTCTCAAAACCGAGCAAAGCCCGCAAACAGGTCTTTTCCGAGCCGACAATATCCGCTTTCAGATAATACGGAATACCGTATTTCTCAAGACTTTCGGCAAAATCAACCGCCTCGACTTCAATTATCTCGTTTGTCGTTCCGCACACCTCGTTGCGGTAAGCGAACTCTTCACAAGTGCTGCCCCAATACGAAGTATCTTCATTACGAAAGAATTTGACCTTTGTTTGGTCGCCTTCGGCAACTTCCGTAATCGCGCCTTCCACGATAACCAATTGCCCGGACTCGATTTCTTTGGAAAATTTCGCTTTGCAGTCGGCGACATTGAACGGATTGGCTTCAAATCCGATGACCTTAAACCCTTTTTTCAGGTAAAATTCGGTATCCTGCCCCTTGTGCATCCCGACATCGTAGATTAGGTTTTTGTGTTTCGGTGTTGAGCCTTTTAAACCCATTTTTCTCCTGTTTACTTGATATTTCGCGGCACAAAAGCAATCTCGCCGGTTCGCTGCGATTGATAGATTTTCAGCAAAAGCCGCGGCGAGATTCGCGTTAGCCAGATAATCGCCCGCAGGCGGTTCGAGTGATGAAAATCGTTCGCTTTGGCAAAAGCGTCCCGCGCCGCCGCAAATTTTTTTTGTAGTAAAAACGATTTTCCGCGCTCGACCTCCAAATCGGCTCGCAGTCTTGCAATTTGCCGCTCGACGATTTGTTTTTGTTTTTGATTAAGGTCCATCATTTTGGCGATACGTTGATAGACATCAATTTCGCGCTCGACACGTTGAATCGAATTTCCCGAAAGGCTATCCAAATGCATACGGTATTTAAGCAAAGCCTTTTTCTGATAGCCGATGCGAGAACCGCGCTGTGTCATCCTAAGCCAGAGATGAAAATCGTGGGCGCGAACTCGCTCCCATTCAAACATTCCCGCATTTATTACCGCCTCCTTGCGGGCAACTGTTCCTGAAGTGATAACGTTACAACGCAAATCCAGCAAGCTTTCGAAATCTGCATCGCCTTCGGAAGGCGCGTTCTCCATGTATCTTCTGCCGTCTAAAGCCGAACCGCCGAAAAGATATGCGTCCGCGTAAACCAGATCATAATCGTTTTCTTCCAGAAATTTAACTTGTGACTCCAAAAATTCGGGAAACCAAATGTCGTCGCCGTCCAAAAATGCCAATAGCTCGCCGCGCGAGTGTTCGATGGCGACGTTTCGCGCCGCGCCCGCGCCCGTGTTTTCCTGTTTGAAATAAACGATATTTTCCAAATAAGGCTTTAAAATGCCCTCGAATTCTTCCGTGTCCGGTGAGCCGTCGTTGATTAAAACTATCTCGTAATCTTGGAAGGTTTGCGCTAAAACCGAGTCCAAAGTTTCGGAAATAAAATCGGCGACATTAAAGGCGGGAATTATCACGCTCACTTTCGGCGCGGCGCGGATAACATTTTTTCCGATATTTTTTTCTAAACTCATAACACCCGATGCTGCTAGCGCGATTCACGAATCGGCTCCCAGCGCGCAAATTTTTCGCCGCGCAAAACCTTGAAAAAGGCAATGACCGAAGCCGCGTTCGCCAGAACAAAATAAAGCGGAATCGTCAGAATCCCGATTCTTCCGAAATTTTTCTCTAAAATCCAGCCGAGCAGCGCGGCTGCGTAAAAAGCCGCCTGAAGCGATAAAAAAATCGCAAAAAGCAAAGAAGAAATCGATAAAACCGCCGATGAAACAAAAAGCAGAAGCAAAAAAAGCGGCACGGCATAACGCAAAACCTTGTGCGAAAACAATTCGACGGCGTAAAAACCGCTCCGAAAGGGATTGAGCATCTCACGATTTCGCCACAAATCGGTGAAGGTCTGGGAAATTACGCGGACGCGCATCTGCATTTCCTTGCCGCTTTGCCGGTTGGTTTCTTCGACGCAGACGGCTTTCGGTTCATAGACGCTTCGCAAACCTTGGCGAAATACAATCGTGCAAATCAAAAAATCCGAACAAGCCTCGGCATACATCGGTTGATAAGCCGATTTTCTGACGGCGTAAAGACACCCGGACGCGCCGATCAGCGAGCAGGCGCGGCTTTCGCTTTCTTTGAGAAAAGTCTCATAACTCCAGTAGCTTTTCGCGCCTTTGCCGACGCTCGATTTTGAATCGTCAACATAAATCAATTTTCCAGCCACACACCCGATTGTTTGATCGGCAAAATTCGGCAGCATCTCGCGCAAAACTTCTTTTTGATACATTGTCGTCGCGTCGGAAAAAAGAATTATTTCACCCGCTGCTTTCTCGACCGCTTTGTTTTGCGTGTAAGTTTTGCCGCGCCTGCCTTCCTGCCGGAAAAGTTTTACGCCTTTTTCGGAAAATTCCCTGGCGATTTCGTCGGTTTT
>DATHTS010000482.1:0-3887 GCA_035462935.1 Pyrinomonadaceae bacterium | reverse complement strand
TCATCAAATTCCTCAAAAATTATCAGCCCGACATTGCCGTCTGCACGCATTTTCTGCCCGCCGAAATCATTTCCTGGCTCAGGGCGAAACGGAAAATCAATTTCCCGCAGGCAATCGTCGTCACCGATTTCGACGTTCACGCGATGTGGCTCTGTCATCACTTCGAGCGGTATTTCGTCGCGCTCGAAGAAACCCGCGTCCATCTCGAAAAACTGGGCATTCCGCCCGAAAAAATCACCGTTTCGGGAATTCCGATTGATCCGGTTTTCGCCCAGAAAAAGGATAAAATGGAAATGCGCGAAAAATACGGGCTGGATAAAGACAAACTGACCATCCTTGTCTCGGCAGGCGGCTTCGGCGTCGGCAACATCGAGCATCTTCTGACGGCTCTCGCCGATCTCGAAACGCCCGCGCAAATTCTCGCCGTCTGCGGGCGCAACGAGGAACTGAAAACAAAGCTCGAAAAATTGTCCAAAGAAAAACTCAACAATGAACGAGTCCGCTTCAAGCCAATCGGCTTTACCACCGAAATGGACGAATATATGTCGGCGGCGGATTTAATCGTCGGCAAACCCGGCGGTCTGACGACCAGCGAGGCTCTGGCGAAAGAACTGATCTTCGTCATCGTCAACCCGATTCCCGGTCAGGAAGAGCGAAACTCCGACCACCTCCTCGAAAAAGGCGCCGCGATAAAATGCAACAATCTGCCGACGCTCGCCTATAAAATTGATCAATTAATTTCGGATAAATCTCGTTTTGAAACTATGAAAGGAAATGTTGCGCGGCTGGCAAATCCTAGAAGCGCGGAATTCATTGTTGGGGAGTTAAGCCTTTAACCCACTGATGTTTTCTCAGTCTTTTGCTGAAATTTCGACAGACGTTAATTCACGTATTCTTTAGGAAAAAATAAAACCTGACTTCTCTGCGGTGCTTTTGCCTGTTGTTTTTTTATCAGGGCGGTTTGCAGGAGCTTCTGCGCCGTGTCGCCGTCGTTGAGGAAGGAAGCCGCGCCGAAGCTGAGTTGGAGATGGATTTTTTCCTGGTCGGTGACTTCAAACGGGCTTAAAACAAAGGCTCGCTCGACGCGCTTGATGATGGTTTCGGTGATTTCTTCGGAGGCGGTGGGCAGGACGGCGAAAAATTCGTCGTTCATCGAGCGGGAGAGGAAATCCATCCGGCGGAGTTGGTCTTTGATGATTTTGGCGGCGAAGGCGAGCATTCGGTCGCCCGCGGCGTGACCGAAACGGCTGTTGAGGGCGGCGAAGTTTTTTATGTCCATTACGAGGACGGTTAACTGCTGTTTTTCCGGCAGGCGCTGGGATTCGGCGATTTGGTTTTCGAGCATCAGGTAAAAGGCGCGTTCGTTCGGCAGATTGGTCAGCGCGTCGGTCAGCGCGTTGGAAAGCGTGCGCTCGAACGCCATCGAACCGGAAAGCAGCGGCGCGACTCTTTCGCCGACGGCTTCCAGAAGCGGGAGATTGTTTTGATCGAATGCTTTTTCCGCGTTGCCGTAAAGCTGCAAAACGGCGAAAACTTCGCCGCCGCGTTCGAGTGGGACGGAGATTGCCGAATTGAAGCCGTTTTGCGAGATTGTCGGAATCGCCGTTTTATCCAGTTGGAGCTTTTCATCCGATTGCGGCTCGCCGCTCAGATAAGTTTTGCCCGCCAAGCCTTCGGTGCATTTTATTTTCAGATTTTTCAGCAATTGCAGATTTTCGCCGGAAATATGGGCGATCCGCAGATGGACTTTGTCTTCATCAGGCAAAAACAGCGCACAGGCGGCGAAGGGCAGAAGCTCGCTGATTCTGCCCGCGACGAGGCGAAACATATCGGCGAATTTGAGCGACGCGCCGAAAAATTGGCTGGCTTCTTCTAGAATGAGCAGTTTCTCGTCGGTTTCCGCGCCGAATACTGCTTTGTCTATTTGGCTTTCGTTTATATCGGCGGGGCGGTTTTGCCGATAAATGATTACAATAAAAAAACTTAAGTAAATCGCAACAATCGAAGCGAAAACGGCGGCTTTCAGGCTGAAGGAAATCCCGAAATTGGAAACAAGGAAAGTAGCGGTAAGAGCGAAAATCGAGACTAAGCCAAGTATGAAATGACTGGAGTAAAACGAGTTAAGCTGTTTTTTGAAAGTTTTCATATGCGGAAAAGCGAGGCTGGAAATCGAAGCGTTCGGGAAAAATCCCTGAATTCCAAGATAGCCTTTTACCCGCTTTTTAGTCAATAGCTATTTTTTTTGTGAAATTTTTTACAAAAAAATGCGAAAAATGGCTTTTTTTGCCTTTTGCCGATTTGACTAAACCCGAATACCCTTCTATATTGTCCAATGTTCCAATAAATTTTTACTTGGGACACGGTTGTGTCTAGGCACGGCTGTAGATAAAAATAATAATTTTAAGAAGACAGGAGATTTAGAAAAAATGAAAAAAGTTATAGCTCTTTCAGCGGTTTTAGCCGTTGGCGCTTTAGGAATGGCTTGCGAGCCGGCTGCCAATAATGGCAATACGAATGCAAATAAGCCGAATACGAACATGACAAATATGGCTAATTTGTCAACGCCGATAGCGACGGTTACCCCGATGAATACCAATACCGGTACAAATACGGGTACAAATACCGGCACTAACACAGGTACAAACACCGGCACAAACCGAGGAACGAACACTGGTACTAACACTGGTATGAACACCAATGCAAATACCAAACCGACCCCGTAATTTTCTTTAGCTAAATTTAAAATAAAAAAGCACGTCGTTTTCAGACAGCGTGCTTTTTTATTTTTTAAAATCGCATCAAAAAAAAACAGTTTGGCTGTTTTCCGGGTTTTAGGTGGGTTTTCAGGATAATTGCTCTCGCAGACCTTCAACCGTGACGACAGGCTTCTGACAAACAAAATTTTGACAGACATAAGCCGTCGGTTTACCATCAATTTTCCCTCTATTTTCCAGAAGCGGGATAAATTCGGCATCTCCGGTCGGATTATCGGATAAAGCGACAACCTTGTTCGGCAAAAACTCGCGCCAAACTTCTCTTTCAAGCTCATTTCCCTTTTCGCCGATAATCGCAATTTCTTTAACCGTTCCTAAATAAAATTCCATCGCCGACAATGTTTTGCCGAATCCCTGAGGATAACGGCGAATCTGCGGCGCGATCAAACGCAAAACCGTTACGGCGAATCTTTCGTATTTTTCATCGCCGACCAGATGCGCGAGTTTCAGCAAAACATCCGCCGCCGCGCTGTTTCCCGAAGGCGTCGCCGAATCGTGATAATCTTTTGAACGAAGAATTAATTCCTCGTGATCGCTTGAAGTAAAGAAAAATCCGCCTTCTTTTTCATCCCAGTATTCTTCCAGCATCGTATCGGCGAGCCGTTTTGCTTCTTTGAGATATTTAATTTCACCCGAAACTTGATAAAGTTCAATCAAACCTTCCGCAAAATTGGCGTAATCTTCGAGATATGCGTTGAGTTTCGCCTTTCCGTCTTTCCAGGTTCGCAAAAGCCTTCCGTCTTTTTGCAGATTTTCCAAAATAAAATCAGCATTTTTCCGGGCGATTTCGAGAAAATCGTCGCGCTCTAAAATCGCGCCCGCTTCGGCAAAAGCTTGCAGCATTAAACCGTTCCAAGCCGTCAAAACCTTTTCATCGCGGAAAGGTTTGACGCGCTTTTCCCGCTGATCAAACAGCCGCGCTCTGCCGCGCTCTAAAATATCGGTCAGCTTTTCTTCCGAAATTTTCAAAACTTCGGCGGTCTCGGAAATCGTGTTTTTGACGTTCAGGATATTTTTTTCCTCAAAATTGCCTTCTTCCGAAACGTCGTAATAAAAACTAAAAATCTGCGCGTCCTCTTCGCCCAGAATTTTTTCGATCTCTTCCGGCGTCCA
>DATHTS010000481.1:0-1557 GCA_035462935.1 Pyrinomonadaceae bacterium | reverse complement strand
AATCTGCGGCACGGCGTCGCGTTTGAGCTCGATAACGACGCGGATTCCTTCCCGGTTCGATTCGTCGCGGATTTCCGAAATTCCGTCGAGCCTTTTCTCATTTACGAGTTCGGCAATCTTTTCAATCAAGCGCGATTTGTTTAATTGATAAGGAATTTCCGTAATTACAACCGCATTGCGCTCGAAATTTCCGCGCCCGATGATATCAATCGCCGCACGCGCACGCAATTGCAGAATCCCGCGCCCGAAACGATAAGCGTTATGAATCTCCTCGCGCCCGTAAATAAAACCGCCGGTCGGAAAATCAGGTCCCGGCACATATTCGATAAGTTTATCAATCGAAATATCGGGATTTTTAATCAGCGCGACGGTCGCGTCAATAATCTCGGTTAAATTATGCGGTGGAATTTTCGTCGCCATCCCGACGGCGATGCCTTCCGAACCGTTGACCAGAAGATTCGGAACACGAGTCGGCAAAACGGTCGGCTCGCTCAGTGAATCGTCGTAATTCGGCACGAAATCAACCGTTTCCTTTTCAATATCGCCAAGAACGTCGTTTGCAATTCGCTGAAGGCGAACTTCGGTGTTGTGGTTGATAAAACCGTTGGCTACAAACGAATGACAATCACTGTCAACGCGAATCGAATAGACATTTTGCTCGCCGGCAGATTCAATCGAAACAATCGGCGAGAAAAGATAATTGGACTGCGCTAAGTTCTCAATGAATTCATAATCGCTTTCCGAAACTGCCGTTTCCAAACGCGGCAAAGACTGTTTTAATCGCGGCATCCGGTCGAAATTATGTTTATCCAGCCAGTTTCTGCTTCCGCGCAAACCGTTCCGGCGAACATAAACGGCAAGATGCGGCACGAAATCGGTTTTCGACAAAACTTTGCCGGACATCAAACTCAAAATTTTCTCCAAAGAATTTTTCTTCCTTTCGGAAATAAAATTAATTTTCTCGGCGAAAGATTTTAAATTTTCCCGCCCGTTAATACTTAAACGAAAAGTTTTTCTTCCGTGCGAAGCGTCGTTGTATAAATTCGTAACTATTCCGAAGCGAAGCAATAAAATTTGCGTTTGCTTAAGCAAATCCACGCTGTTGGAAGTCAGCGTCAGGCGCATTAAACTTTTGCCGGAATTTTCAACCGCTCCGTCGCCTTCAAACAATCCGCGCAAAAATGCGGCGGCGACCTGTTTCGGCGAACACAAAATCGCTTTCGGGATGAGTTTTTCGCGGGATTTGCCGTTAAACCCTAAATTTCGGAAAAGCCCGACAATTTCCTGACTGACAATCTGCATCTGCCACCATTTTTTCTTGCCGAAACTGTGCGGCTCGCGCAGCCAACGATGAAGCCGACAAGTCGGGAAGTTTTTCTTGAATACTTCGATAAATTTATCGGCAAAATCGCCTTCGACATTTACAAAATCAATGCAGTTCTCCCTGATCGAGCCTTCCGCCGTTAAAGCGCCGAGCAAAAATGCAATATCTTCATTTAACGTTTCGGGCAGTTGATGGCGAACCGTGCGCGGATTTTCAAAATGCGGAACAAAGTC
>DATHTS010000480.1:0-10136 GCA_035462935.1 Pyrinomonadaceae bacterium | reverse complement strand
AACGCAGGTCAAAAAAGCTCCGATTGAAAAATGCAGGAAGTTAAACGAAATTCCTTTGGCGGTCAAAACCATCACGAAAGCGCCGAAAAAACCGATTGATGAGAGCGTGATTATCCGGGAAATCAGGTAAACGTGATGATTCAGAGGCGTCACGAACAGCGCGGGCAGAACTTCCTGATCTTTTTCCAAAATTATTGAAATTCCGATAAAAATAAAACCGACTATTGCCGGATCGTTGTAAATCAAAAGCGTGATGAACTTTTCGACGCCCGCGAAATCTTTCAGAAAATAAATTATCAGAACATAAAACGCGGTTATCCCGACAATCATTGTTATGAGATTGTTTCGCTGAAAAATCAGAAACTGCCATTTTATCTGTTTGAAAAGCTCGCTCATTCCAGTAATTTTGTTCCGGTAACTTTGATAAAAACTTCTTCCAAAGTCGCTTCCTGCGTGTTGATTCTCAAAATTTCGTTCTGAGAAATAAACTCTAGAAATTTCTTGTTATTTCCCAAATCTTTTATCGGAAACTCAGCCGCTTGCCCGTTTTCGAGTTCCACTTTGACCGTGTGTTTTCCGTGCCTGTTCTTTAAGACAGAAGGTTTTTCCGTCAGGCGAATTTCGCCGCCGGCAATAAATGAAACGCGGTCGCAGAGTTCATCAGCGGTCGTCATATCGTGCGTCGTGACAAAAATCGTTTTGCCTTGCGTTTTTAGTTTTATGATATACCGCTTAATTTTTTGAGCGTTGATCGGATCGAGTCCGGCGGTCGGCTCGTCCAAAAAAAGAATATCGGGGTTGTGCATAATCGCGCGGATAAAATTGAGGCGCATTTTCATTCCTTTGGAAAATTCTTCAACCCTTTTATCGGCGTCGCCCGCAAGTCCGAAAATCTCGAAGAGCTCATCGAAATCCAGCAGGTTTTCTTTTGGATAAAATGAGGCGAAAAGCTTCAGATTTTCTTTCGCGGTAAGTTTCAGATAATGATTCGGGAGTTCAAAACCGACTCCGATTTTTTCAAAATATTCATTTCCCCAATCTTGCAAAGGTTTATCTTTTATCGAAATTTCGCCAGTAAAATCGTGAAGTATCTTGTAAAGAACTTTTTGAGTCGTGCTTTTTCCCGCGCCCGAAGGTCCTAAAAAACCGAAGATTTCACCCTGCTTTATCTCAAAATTCAGATTTTTCAAGACAATTTCTTTCGATTTCGGATATGAATATGAAAGATTTTCTACTTTAATCATTATTTTCGTGAGATAGATATTATTCTTAATTAAATTCCGGTTCAACAAAACAGTTTCGATAAACGGCGATAATGTTGGAGATTGATTTTTGTTTTAATTGTGATTTCAAAAAAACAAACGAAAGAGCGCAATCAGCAAAATCACGCCGAGCAGAATGAGCGAGCCGATGATTTGATTGCGTGAGAAGCGCATAAGTTATTCTTCAATACATCTATTTAAGTAGATTTCAAACCACTCTGCGGCTAAAATCAAGGCTTTTACTAAACCGAATTGGTGTTGCTTAGTTTCAAAATCAAATCCGCTTTTGTGGTTAGTCAAGTATTTTCCGCACACTGTTTGAAATATCATTCGATAAGCTATTTTTGATTCAACTTTTGCGTCGAAAGAGGCAATTATACGATTTAATCTGCCTTCATTTTCAAAACAACCTAATCGAAATGCTTTTACTAAAATTGCTCCAGCTTCTGTTTCAAAATCCCAAGCGGACACATATTGTTTTGAATCAATCTTCAATCGATATTTTTTCGCAAGGTTAGATAATTCTTCTATCGCTTCTCGAATTTTGAGCTTCTTCTTTCTCTCATCCATTTAATAAGCCTTAGTCAAATCAACGCCTGTATAATAATGCTTGATAATCGCATCGTATTTCACTCCCATTTTTCCCAAACCGTAAGCGCCGTATTGACACATTCCGACGCCGTGTCCCCAGCCGCGTCCGGTGAAGGAATAGGAGATGACCTGACCGTTTGCGCCGTAGCGTTTGTCCATTACGAAAAGCTGTTCGCGCAGGCGCAACGCCGAGCGGATTTTGCCGCCTTTAAGGGTTTTTACGCCGTTTGAGCCGATGATTTCGAGTTCGGTCGCGCGGCGGGAATAGCCTTTTTGTTTAATGTTCACGTCATACAAAGTTCCGATTCCGCGCACGTAGCGCGATAGGCGCGACTGAACTGCCGAAGCCGCGAGCGTTGTATTCCACATCGTAAAGGGCGACATATTTTCGGCGACGGTCGGCGTTTCCGTCGGTTTGATTTCGAGATAAAAAATCGCGCCGGTCGCGTCCGTTTGAAAATTAACCGTTTCGCCGCCGACCAAAGCAGTTTCTTTGACCGGGTAGAACGTATCGCCGAATTGCCGGAAAAGAAAAACATCGGGGCGGATATTGATCTGCCGTTCGCTTTTGCCGGAGCGCAAAACTAATTTTCCGTCCGCCGTCGGTTTTGTAACGCCGCTTTGCAGCGCGGGCATCCATTTTTTCTTTTCGTAAATTTGCCTGATCAGGCGCAGCATTTTGGCGCGGGAGAAATGACTGTTTGGTTTTAAAGTCAAATCGGGATAAAGCGTGAAAAAACCGTCGCGCATTAAAACAGCGATATTTGCGCGGTTTGCCGGCGGAATTTCGCCCGCGTCGTCAAACGAGAGTTGATAATTGATGTCGGATTCCGACAAAATCGTGTCGGCGTAGGCATCCGGGTAAATGAAACCGACGAGAATTTTGGCGAGCTCCGCCGGTTTTGCCGTGTCTTTGGTAACATTTGGAAAGGTTTTGCCGAATTTGACCGCCAGATTGTTCATCCAGTTGCTGATTTCGCTCGCCGTCGGAGGGTCTTCAAACCAATCGTCCGACATCTGCGGCGTTGAAAGCTGGAAGCCGTTGATTGATAAAAGCGACATCAGGCGCGCGAGTTCGATGTTTTTTTCATCGCGCAGCTTAGCCGGAATTCGGGAAGTTTTTATCAGAAACGGCTCGAAATGTTTTTTGCCTTCAAGCGAACATTCGACGCCGCGCAAATACGGCTCGCCTTTGTCGAAAATGTTTTCGGCGTGTTCCGTGCGCCCGCCGCAGGTCGAAGTATAATAAGCGGTTATCGGTTTGCCTTTATAGGTCGCAACGATCCCTCTGGTTTCCAGAACGGCTTGCGTTCCCATCCTGCTTTCCGCCGAAACGCCGCCGTAAACCTGCGACCAGACATCCGGGCGCAAATCGAAACCCTGCGTCGCAAAACCGTTTGCATTCGCAATCGCATAAGTCCGCGCCGCGACCGCCTGCGCTTTTTGCGCTTCGAGCGACGGCAGGCTTAGTTCTTTCGGCACGACTCCGAGAAGATAATCTTCAATCGGCACGACGTTGACGACCGTCAGAGTGCCGCGCGAATTGACAAAAACCTCGATTCGCCCGCGATAGGCTTTTCCGTTTAGCAAAACGGGCGCGGCGCGTTCATTGAATGAACCGAACGAAACCGCTTTTAAAGATGAAAATTTCGCGTCCGCGCTCGCGCCGTTGACGATTACCTCGCGCAGATTCGCATTAACAATATCGGCATTTACCGGCTGTGAAGAGCCGGTCGGTTTAATCAAACTGCGAACTTCCGATTTTCCGCCCTGATTAAGCTGCTGCGAAAGAGCCGCCGCATCGCTCGAATGCTGAACTTTCTTTTCCGAAACAACGACGACATCGGCAAAACCTTTTTCGGCAAGACTGTTTTTAAATTGATTCGCTTCCTCGATTGATTCTATCGCGTCGCCGATGCGGACGCGCCACGTATTCGCCGCCGCGTCCAGACTCGCCAGAGCCTTTTCGCCGGTCGCCTCGCGGATTTCCTTTGCCAGATTAGCGGCTTCTGCGCCGGATTCGATGTTCGGAATCTCGAAATTAAAAATATCAATCACCGGCGGACGATAAGCCCGCGCCGTAACGGTTATGCGGTTTGTCGCCAGAAATTTGTTCGGCTCGTCCGGGCTTGTGGCGACAAGTTGGAAATCGGTCGTCGCAATCGAAACCGAACTCGCATTAGTCGCCAAACCGATGCGAACCAGCGGCTCGTTTGCCAGATAAAAATAACCGAATTCGGCTGAAATACTGGGAACGATTGTTAATGAAAAGAAGACGGCGAAAAGAATGCGTAAAAACATAGCTTTAATAATAAAGTCCGTTGCGCAAAATGTAAATAAAATTTGGATCGCGTCCTAATTTGAGCTAGCCGAAAATAATTGTTTGACGAATGTTTATGTTCATCGCCAGACGCGCTCTGCGAACGCTGCTCTTATGAAGTGGCGACTGTTTCTTATTTGTGGTAAATTAATCGCTAAATGCTTGCTTACTCAACGCCGATGCAGTCGTTTTTTTTCAGTGCCAAGCTTAAGCTGCGGTCAGTTATCAGTGTTGCAGCGTCGCGGAGCGGGCTCATAGCTGCCAGCGCTTTCGTATGTTTCTTTGCGATCCCGGTCTGCGCGCAGCAGGTTGATTCCAAGCCCCCGGTTGTAGTGCAGCCCGGCGCGCCGGGTCAGCCAACCAAAACACTGCCGCCATCAACGAGGGCGATACTGCCGCCGCGTTCACCAAAGGATACGGAGTTTATGCAGGGAATGATTATGCATCACGCGCAAGCGGTCGAGATGACGGCGCTAATAGAATCGCGTACGGAGAACAAGGAAATCCGGCTGCTCGGAGCGCGCATCAGTCAATCACAGTCAGACGAAATAAAGTTTATGAAACGGTGGCTCGAAATCAGGGGAGAGCCGGTTTCGCCGCCGATGCCGGAAATGCGCAGCATGGATCATTCAAGTCATCAGCATCATACGCTTATGCCCGGGATGCTTACCCCGAAGCAGATGGACGCCTTAAAAAAAGCAAAGGACGCGGAGTTCGACCGCCTGTTTTTGGAAGGAATGATTCAGCATCACAATGGCGCGTTGGTTATGGTAAAGGATTTGTTCGATACAGCGGGTGCCGGGCAGGATGCCGAGCTTTTCAATTTTGCAACCGATGTTGACGGCAGTCAACGCGCTGAGATTAAAATTATGCAAACCTTATTGGGTGAAAAACCGTAGAAGAGAAATTATGAATCGAATACACGCTATTGCTTTCCGTTTATTAACAGTTTCCCTTGTTTTGTGCTGGTGTTTCGCAGCCGAGACGCCTGCGCAAAATCTTGAATCGGCACCGCCTTTACCCGCGGGAATGAAAGGTTCCGATGCCAATGACCCGCGCGCCAAATTGTCGCCGGGAATGTATGATGCGGGTGAGACAGCGATGGGAATTAAGCATCTTATGCTGCTCAAAAAGCCGGATGCCTTTCAACTCGGCTCCAACGACCCCGATAACCCGAAGGTAAAGGAGACGTTGGGCGCCTTTGGCATCACCGACCCATCAAAGATACCGGTGTCTGATCGAATGGGGCTGGCTCAACTCGCTTTTGCCAACTCTGACCTTGCTTTCCAGGGCAACCGCCTGTTCATGGGCAACTTTTATGGTCTAAACATCTATGACATCTCCGATCCGATGAAGGCAAGAGTGTTGACTTCGATTGTATGTCCGGGCGGGCAGGGCGACGTGTCCGTTTACAAGAACCTGCTTTTTATGTCGGTGGAGATGCCGAACGGGCGACTGGATTGCGGTTCACAGGCTTTTCCTGCCGCGCCGCCCGCAGCGGGACAGCAGAACATGCCGGCAGCGCAAAAAGATCGTTTCCGCGGTGTAAGGATTTTCGATATTTCCGACATTAGTAATCCGAAGCAGGTAGGAGCGGTGCAAACCTGCCGCGGCTCGCACACGCATACGTTGGTGACTGATCCGAAAGATAAGAACAACGTTTACATCTACGTCTCGGGGACTTCTTTTGTCCGTCCAAACGAAGAGTTAGCGGGGTGCTCGGGCGGCAATCCCGACAAGGACCCAAATACCGCGCGCTTTCGCATTGAGGTTATCAAGGTTCCCTTAGCAGCGCCGCAAAATGCCAAGATAGTTTCGACTCCTCGAATTTTTAGCGATCCGAAGACAGGTGTTGTGAACGCGCTAACTAGCGGCGGTTCCCACGAAAACAACCAGCCGGTTGCGACCGACCAGTGCCACGATATTACCGTGTATTCAGCCATCGGACTCGCGGCAGGCGCTTGCTCGGGAAATGGAATTCTGTTGGACATCAAAGACCCGGCGAATCCGAAACGGATAGACGCGGTAAACGACCGGAACTTTTCTTATTGGCACTCAGCCTCGTTTTCGAATGACGGAAAAAAGGTCGTGTTTACTGATGAGTGGGGCGGCGGGATGGGTGCGCGCTGCCGCGAGACCGATCCGAACGTATGGGGCGCAAATGCGATTTTCCGCTTGAATGATAACAAGCTGGACTTTGCGAGCTACTACAAACTACCGTCTGCGCAGGGCGACAGCGAGAACTGTGTCGCGCACAACGGCTCGCTCATTCCGGTTCCCGGTCGGGACATCAAAGTTCAAGCCTGGTATCAGGGCGGCATCTCCATTATGGACTTCACTGACCCGGACCAACCGGTTGAGATTGCCTATTTTGACCGCGGACCGATTGATCCAAAAATGATCGTGATGGGCGGTCACTGGTCTGCATATTGGTATAACGGACACATTTACGGGTCAGAGATCGCGCGCGGACTGGACATCTTTGAGCTGACGCCAACAAAATATCTTACGCAGAACGAGATCAACGCCGCGAAAACGGTTCGGGTGGCTGAATTGAATGTGCAGAATCAGGAGAAAATTGAATTTCCTCGAAAGTTAGTCGTGGCTAAAGCATACCTCGATCAGCTGGAGCGTTCACAGGCTCTGCCTTCTGACCAAATCGCAGCCGTGCGGCAGGCAATCCAAAGAGCAGAAAATTCACAAAAGCCGAAAGAACTAGGAGAACTCAAAAAGCTCGCGCCGTCGTTGGAGAAGAGCGCTGGTATGACGAAGAGCGCAACAGACTCAGACCGCTTGCAAGCCTTAGCTGGAATCCTGAGACAGCCCGCACTTTGATCCTTTCGAGCGCGAACTCAGCCACTGTTTGATAATACGCGCCGCGTCAAATCAGCCGCCCTGCGGCTGATTTGACCATCAATGCGACGCTCCATTCATCTCATTGTTGGCGTCAGGAAAAAAACTCGGAAGCAATCTGTCATAAATTGTTTTTCTTTTAGCTTTTACCGGTAGTTATAAAAAATCTAAACCATCCAAAAAATTTTTTCTTGCCAAATATTTAATTCTGCATTATTATTACAGAGTCTTTGGTTTCACTGAAAATCCAAGTTTTCCATCCGGCTTCCATTATGCCTTCACTGTTTTTTCTTTGTGAACGGCGAAAAACAAGCCTAATTCAATAATTATTTTCTATCTTTTCAATGATACTTGCGAGAGTAATCGCTTGTACTTACCACAAATAAAAATCTAAAAAGGAGTTCCCATAATCTTATGAAAAAAACAATAAACCGCATTTTCACCGTCGTTTTTCTTGCGACAATCTTTCTGGTATTTGGAATGTCAGCGCGAACTTTACCGCCGGATTCAAATAAGCAATTTTGGAAAGGCGAAACAGAATTGAGTTTTTTAGCTGATATAAACTACAAAAGTTTTGTAAATGAAACTAATTCAAACCTTTCACCAGCCGCAACTTTTACAGTCAATTTAACCTCAGATGAGGAAGATTTCAATGTCGGCGACGGAATTTGCGATGCGAATTCAGCCGTAGCCGGCAATCAATGTACGTTGCGAGCCGCTATTCAGGAAGCTAATGCGACTACAGACCCTGACAATATCAACTTTTTAATTCCGATTTCCGGTCTTCAAGTCATTCAGCTAGCTGCTTCTTTACCGGCTATTACAAGCCCGGTTGTTATTAACGGCTACACCCAGCCGGGTTCGAGTCCTAACACTTTAGCAGTTGGTAATAATGCGGTTTTTCGCATTCGCATTAACAGCAATGGTCATAACGCATTAAATGTTACGGCGGGAAACAGCACTATACGCGGTCTTCTTTTTACCGTCGCTGAATCTGTGGCTGTCAGTTTACAGACTAATGGAAATAACCTCGTTGAAGGTTGCTGGTTCGGGCTATTCGCGGATGGAACGGCTTTTTCTTCACCCAACTCCATAAATATTTGGGTTCTTAGCAATAACAACGTGATTGGCGGCGCTGCCCCGCAATCTCGCAATGTTATTTCAAATTCTACAAACCAGGGAATAATTTTGGCGGGAAATAATAATACAGTCCAAAATAATTACATAGGCACAGACCCGAGCGGAACCCAGCCGCGTTCTAATAATAATGACGGAATTTTCATTCAGGGTTCCGACAATCTTATCGGCGGAACGAACGGTATAACTGCCGGCAACTGCACGGGTGAGTGCAACCGCATTGCTTTTAACAGTAAAGGCGTTGTTCTTGAAAGCGGCAATACGGGAATGCTTTTGACGAACAATCGAATTTTAGGAAATTCGATTTATTCAAATTCCTCGCTCGGGATTGATTTGGACGACGACGGCGTTACTCAGAACGATCTGAATGACACTGACATCGGCGCAAACAATGCGCAGAATTTTCCCGTCATTCTTTCGGCAACAAACGGCGGCGGAACAAAGGTGCAGGGAACATTTAACAGCACGGCAAACAGGACTTTTCGCCTTGAATTTTTCAACAGCGCTGAAAATGACGCATCCGGTTATGGTGAAGGACAATTTTTTATCGGTTCGACCGATGTAGAAACGGATGCGAACGGCAATGCGAGTTTCGACCAAACCTTTGCTTATAATTCGCCGACCGGAAGCTATGTTTCGGCTACCGCGACGGATTTAACAACAGGCGATACATCGGAATTTGCGCAATCGAAGCAAGTTAGCTGCGGGTATTCATTGTCGCCAACATTTTTGAATATAGCCGCTGTGGGCGGAAACGGTAATATAAACGTTTCCGGCGGCGACGGCTGCGGGTGGACGGCTGTCAGCAATGACGAATGGATAACAATTACGGGAGGCGGCAGCGGAACAGGTAATGGAGCGGTGGCTTTTACAGTTGCTGCAAATACCGGCGAAGCGAGAACCGGAACAATTACCGTTGCAGGTCAAACATTTACCGTTAATCAAGCGTCGGGCTGCGCTTTTTCAATTTCCCCGACGAGCGCAAATATTACTTCAGAAGGCGACAGCGGCAGCTTTACTTTAACCGCATCGAATTCAGGCTGCGCCTGGTCGGCAGTTTCGTCGGATGAATGGATAACAATCACCAGCGACGCTTCAGGCACGGGAGACACTACGGTAGAGTTCAAGGTTGACGCCAGCGATGTTCCCGCAAGAAGCGGAACAATAACAATCGGCGGTCTGACCTTTACTATTAATCAAGCCGGCGGCTGCGCGTTTTCAATTTCCCCGACGAGCGCAAACGTTCCAGCAGGGAGCGGAACAGCCGATTTTGAGGTAAATTCGGGCGAGGGCTGTGAATGGACGGCTGTCAGCAATGATGATTGGATAAATATTACAGAAGGCGGTTCCGGCGCAGGCGACGGCACCGTTACTTACGCTTTTGAGGCTAATACCGGAGCGGCGAGAACCGGCACAATTACTGTTAATGACAAGACATTTACGGTTAATCAAGCCTCCGGCTGCACTTATTCTTTGTCGCCGACAAACGCGAATTTCACGGCAGAAGGCGGCACGGATGACTTTGACGTAACAGCGGTGGAAGGCTGCGCTTGGACGGCAACAACCGATGACGACTGGATAACAATCAATTCGGGAGGAACAGGTGACGGAAATGGAACTGTTTCTTTTTCAGTTGAAGCGAATACAGGCGCTGCGCGAACCGGAACAATTACGGTAAACGGGCAAACCTTTACCGTTACGCAGGCGAGCGGCTGCACGTTTTCTCTGCTTCCGACCTCTATGACTATCGGCGCTGCCAGCGGAAACGGAAACGTTAATGTAACTTCCGGCAGCGGCTGCGAATGGACTGCCGTTAGCAACGCCGAATGGATTACCGTTACAAGCGGCGCTGAAGGAACAGGAAACGGAACCGTTCAATTTACCGCCGCCGCCAGCGACGTTCCCGAAAGAACCGGAACAATAACAATCGGCGGGCAGACTTTTACGGTTAAACAGGTTAGCAGCTGCACCTA
>DATHTS010000479.1:0-11996 GCA_035462935.1 Pyrinomonadaceae bacterium | reverse complement strand
AAAGTTATCGCTCAAATTCATATAACAAGGAGAAAAAGCAATCATGATAAATCATATTTCAATCGCAGTTAATGATACCAAGCGGGTGGCGGAAGTTATAGCCGAATTGTGGAACGGATACGTTTTCCCGTTTCCGCCCAGCCCGGATTCTTATTTTGTTTTAGCCGACGACGGAAGAGGCTCGGCAGTCGAGGTTACGCCGATAAATACAATTTTAATTCCGGGCGAAGGCTTTCCATCGGAAGAAGGCTTTGACGCAACTACGCCGACTGAAGAATACGAAGCAAAATTCGTCCAAAGCGATTTTTCGCCGCGTTACACCGCCACACATCTGGCGATCAACACGCCTTTGAGCGCCGATGAAGTCAAACAAATTGCCGACCGGGAAGGCTGGCGCACTCTGACCTGCAACCGCGGCGGCGGAGCGTTTCAATTGATTGAGGTCTGGATAGAAAATCGTTTTATGCTGGAAGTTTTCACGCCGGAGATGACGGCGCGTTACGTCGAGATTATGAAGCCTCAAGTTCTCGCCCAAGCGATGCAGAATATGCCGCTTCCGCCGAATCAGGTTGTTGCCAACGAATTAAGTTTAATCGGCTAAGCTATATAAGAAATAGCCCGCGAAATACGCGAAACATACGAAAATAAATTTGTAAATAGTTAGTTGTAAATGGTTAATTGTGTTAGTTGCTTATCGAACAATTAACCATTAACTATTTACAATTAACATTTCTTTTTCGTGCCTTTCGCGTATTTCGCGGGCAGTTTTTATTTGTTTTGAAAAATTGCTAAGCAGCGGCGCGAACGGTTTCTTCCTCTTCTTCATCGGAGGTTTCGTAGTATCCGTTTGTTTCTTCCGCGGTAGTATCCGCTTCAAACGGCGAGAGATCATCCGCCATTTCTGCTTCGGCTTCCGCGTTTCGTTTTTCTAAGGATTCTTTTGCCTTCAACATACTGCAATTGCCTTCGAAAATCGCGCCGTCCGCAATGATAAGGCGCGGCGACTGGATGTTTCCCGAAACCCGCGCCGTACGTCCGAGTTCGAGCCGTTCGGAAGTGATAATATCGCCGTTGACCGCGCCGTTGATGACTGCCGCCGCGACCGTAATGTTCGCATCAACCTGTCCGGTCGAGCCGACTATCAAAGTTCCGTTTTCCGAAGTAACGCGCCCCGTCAGATGCCCGTCAACGCGGAGCATCGCCTGAAAAGTGGTTTCGCCCGTCAGAACCGTGCCGCTGCCGACAAAACCGCTCAAACGTCCTTCCTTGATGTCTCGCGCTATTGATTCGCTCTCGGTTACAGCGTGATTTGATGGCGCTATATTTCCGCCTGAATACGGATATGTCGGAGCTGAATTTGTCGGTTGTGTTTGATATGACGACTCGTTCGACCGTTCGGTCTTGGAACTTCTTCCCATTCTAATCATAATTTGCTACCTCTATTTTGATTTTGTTTGGATTTACAAAGACAGGTTTGATTGCCTGTTTTTAAAAAACAATTAACGTATTAAACTTTCCAGATAGATTTACCATCATAAATGCTTTTGCGGGCGGCTGTCTAGTGTTTCGCCTGAAGTTATAGTAAAATTACGAATTTCGCGCCGAACGCGATAAATTTAAGCAATGTTTGTAGAAAGCAAGACAAAAACCAAACTCCTCAAAAAAATGGGGCAGGCAATCGCCGATTTTTCGATGATCGAGGACGGCGACAAAATTATGGTGTGCCTTTCGGGCGGAAAGGACAGCTACACGATGCTCGACCTTTTGCTCGATGTGCAGAAACGCTCGCCCGCCAAATTTGAAATCCTCGCCGTTAATCTCGACCAGAAACAACCCGATTTTCCCGAAGAGGTTTTGCCGAATTATTTGGAGAACATAGGCGTAAATTACCGCGTTGTCGAGGAAGACACATATTCGGTCGTCAAACAGCATATTCCCGAAGGCAAAACTTTCTGCTCGCTCTGCTCGCGTCTGCGGCGCGGCATTTTGTATTCGACGGCGATTGAAGAAGGATGCACGAAAATCGCGCTCGGTCATCACGCTGATGACATTATCGCAACGTTTCTTCTAAATCTATTTTATGTCGGGCAGTTAAAGGCGATGCCGCCGATTTTGCGCTCCGATGCCGGGACAAACACAGTGATTCGCCCGCTGGCTTACTGTCAGGAAAGCGATATTCGCAAATTTGCGGAAGAAAAGCAGTTTCCGATTATTCCCTGCAATTTGTGCGGCTCGCAGCCGAATCTGAAACGCGCCCGCGTGAAAAGATTAATTGACGATCTGGAAAAGGAAATTCCTTTTATCCGCAGCTCGATTTTAACGGCTTTATCGAATGTAACCGGCTCGCATCTTTTGGATACTAAGCTTTACGATTTTGAAAACTTCGCGCCGATTATAAAGCAGATTCCGCCCGGACACGGCAGCGTCGAGAAGGAATTGGACGCGGTTTTCGATCACTCGGAAAATCATCTGGCGTTTGGCGGAAAGTCTCTGGCGGTAATCGAAACTTTGAAGAATTAAGCTGCGGAAATTTTTACAAAATAAAAAAGGTTGGGATTGATAAAACAATCCCAACCTTTTTGTTTATTTATTCTGAAAACTTACGGTCTCTTTCTGGGCGCGGGTTTCGCAGTCTTTTGCGGTGTAAGATTTTGCTCTTTCTTCAAGCTCTCAATTAAGCCTTTGGCATCATCTTTGAGTTTATGCGTATCGGGAGCGGCATCGGCAAACTGCTGTAAATAATTAGCCCCTTCCTGCATTTTCGTTTTATCGTTATTTAAATAACCCAGATTAACTAAGCTGAAGCCGACGCCCGCCATAGCATCCACATTACTCGGATTTGTGTCGAGCACTTTTTTATACTCGGCAATCGAATTTTCCGAATCTCCGAGAACGCGATAAAGATCGCCCAGAATTAATTGCCCCTCGGTTTTCTTAGCCGGGTCGGTTTCAAACGCAATATATTCGGGAATCAATATTTTAGCGGCATCCATTTTTGCGCCGTCAACTTGCTCGGTCGCCGCCATAATTCGGAAAGCCTCTTTTGCTCCGCGCAAAGCATTCCCCTTGTTACCCTCAAAACTTTTCGGGTCGGTTACCTCCGTCGGCGAAGCATTTTTCAAAATCATCCACGAGGCGTTATATGCTTCTGCGGCATCGCCTAAGTCCTTTTTAACTCTGCCCATCGCCTCAAGCCGGGTTGATACCTCAGCTTTAACGTTATTGTTATAGGTGGTGATCGCTCTTCCGACCAGCGCCGCGCCTTTATTATTTAATAATACGGGCGCGCTGCCGACAAATTTCGGGTCGGCATTATAGCCTTCTTCAAATTTAACAATGGCTAGGTCAAAGTTTTTATCATTAAAGGCTTGGTTGCCTTCGCCTAAAACTCTCTGGATAACCACATTTTTCTCTTCGATTTTCTTATTTTTAGCCGCAACTTCAGCCACCTGTTTTTCATATTCTTCTTTTGCTTTCTTCTCGTCGGCGGTCGGTTCACTGGACGTGGGCGCGGTAGCCGCAGGATTACTTATAGCTTCCCGAACCTCTTCTTCCGTCCAACGCTTACCATCGCCTTCCATTGCGCTGATAATCACGCCCTCCATACCGGCTTTAATATTAGGAACAATTTCCGGTCGGATACCTTGTCCGCTGACTGATAAAGTAAAAATTTGACCGAGCGGGAAACCGGCGAAACTGAATTCGCCCCTTCGGTTAGTCTTACTCGACGGCAGACTGCCTTTAGCATCCTGACGGAAAACTTCCACCAAAGCGCCGGAAACCGGCACGACCGTACCGTCGGCTTTTTTCACCTCGACCTTTCCGCGCACCGGCGCGGTCTGGGCGCTGACGGCGACGCTGCCGACAAACAAAAGGGCAATCGCCGCAAGAAAAGAAATATAGTTTTTACGAAACATTGTAATCCTCCAAAATTGTCTAATAAATATGTGTTTAACCGCCCGCTAAGATGTTCAGGGCGATAAATTCGTTGTTAAATTAATTTGATTCTAACTCAATTCGGTAACATTTTTGAAGCCGGAAAGTCCGGTTTTGCAAATAAAATTTTTAACCGCCCAAATTCAACAAAAAAGAGAAGCTATGCTATCCTTGCATTTTATTTTGAAGTAATTTTAATAATGAAATCAGATGACCGAGAGAATTTATAATTTCAGCGCGGGACCTGCCATTCTGCCTTTGCCCGTTCTTGAGCAGGCGCGGGAAGAGATGCTTTCTTTGGGCGGCATCGGAATGAGCGTGATGGAAATCAGCCATCGTTCAAAACATTTTGCTGCAATTCTCGAAAGCGCGATGAGCGGCGTCCGCGAGCTTTTAAGCGTTCCCGAAAATTACCGGATTTTGTTTCTGCAAGGCGGCGCGAGCCTGCAATTTTCGATGATTCCGCTGAATTTTCTGGGCGCGGATGAAACGGCTGACTACATAATCACCGGAGCCTGGGGAAAAAAGGCTTTGAAAGAAGCCAAGCGATGCGGCAGCGCCAATGTCGTTTTTACGGATGCCGAAAACAATTTCAAATCTGTTCCGTCGCAGGATGAATTGAATTTTTCGGAAAACGCCCAATACATTCACTACACTTCAAACGAAACCATCGAAGGCGTTGAGTTCAAATACGATCTTGACGGCGGCGGAATTCCGGTTGTTTGCGATGCCTCGTCGAATATAATGTCAAAGCAAATTGATGTCGAAAAATACGCTTTGATTTACGCGGGAGCGCAAAAAAATATCGGTCCTTCGGGCGTAACGCTCGTCATAATCCACGACGATTTGCTGGAAAAAGCGCCGGAAAACCAGCATTCGATGCTCGATTACCGCAATTTTGCGGCAAACGATTCGATGCCGAACACGCCGAACACCTGGGGAATTTACATAATCAATCTCGTCTGCAAGCACCTCAAAGAAATCGGCGGGCTTTCCGAGATGGAAAAGAGAAACGAGGAAAAGGCGCAAATTCTTTACGACGCGATTGACGCGAGCGACGGCTTTTACAGCGGACACGCCGAAAAGCAGGCGCGTTCCTTGATGAACGTAACTTTCCGCCTGCCGTCAGAAGAACTCGAAAAACAATTCTGCTCGGAAGCTACGGCGCAAGGTTTGGATGGTTTGAAAGGACACCGCTCGGTCGGCGGCATCCGCGCTTCAATTTACAATGCGTTTCCGCAAGAAGGCGTGGAATCTTTGGTCGAATTTATGAAAGATTTCGCGCAGAAAAACGGGTGAAATAATACCCATAAAAATCACTGAAAACAAAAAATACATTTGCTTTAATAAAAAAAACAGATGCGAGATAGTCTAATTACTATTGCTTACATTGCCGCGAGCGCGTTGTTTATTCTAAGTCTCGGCGGATTGTCGCGTCAGGAAACAGCGCGGCGCGGAAATTGGTACGGCATTCTCGGAATGCTCATCGCTCTCTTCGCGGCGGGCGCGGCGATTGAAAACGGCAATTATGTTTTGCTCGCCGCCGTGCTGATTCCCGGCGCGGCAATCGGGGCGCTCGTCGCTTCGCGCGTGCAGATGACCGCGATGCCGCAGCTTGTCGCCATTTTGCACAGCTTTGTCGGCTTGGCGGCGGTGCTGGTCGGATTTGCGACTTATCTCGGACATCATCAGATTGCCGAAGGCGAACAGTTGATACATTTGGCAGAAATTTTCATCGGCGTTTGCATCGGCTCGATAACTTTTACGGGTTCGGTTATCGCGTTCGGGAAATTGCAGGGAACAATCGGCGGTCGCCCGCTGCTGATTCCCGGTCGGCATTTGATAAATCTGCTGATGCTGATTGCGACCATCGCGCTCGGCGTTTGGTTTATGACCGCGCCCGGAGTCGAAGGGCAAACCGCGCTTCTAATTGCGGCAATTTTGACCGGGATTCTCGGCATTCATTTCGTGATGGCAATCGGCGGCGCGGATATGCCGGTCGTGGTTTCAATGCTCAACAGCTATTCGGGCTGGGCGGCGGCGGCGGCGGGATTTATGTTGAGCAACGATTTGCTCATCATCACCGGCGCGCTCGTCGGAAGCAGCGGCGCGATTCTGAGCTACATAATGTGCCGCGGAATGAACCGCTCATTTTTAAGCGTGATGCTCGGCGGTTTCGGCACGGAAAGCGGCGCGTCGCCCGCCGCCGGCGCGGCGGAAGCGGGCGAAGTCCAATCCATTGACGCCGAACGAACTGCGGAGCTTTTACACAACTCGCGCAAAGTCATCATCGTTCCCGGCTACGGTTTAGCCGTCGCGCAGGCGCAGCACGCGCTCGCCGAAGTCGTGCGGCTTTTAAGAGAAAACGAAACCGACGTGCGCTTTGCCATCCATCCGGTTGCCGGACGTCTGCCCGGACATATGAACGTCCTGCTCGCCGAAGCCAATATTCCTTACGACATCGTTTTCGAGATGGAGGAAATCAACAACGAGTTTAATGAAACCGACCTTGTAATGGTCATCGGCGCAAACGACATCGTTAATCCCAGCGCTCTTGATGACCCAGCAAGCCCGATTGCCGGAATGCCCGTTTTGCACGTCTGGGAAGCGCGAACCGTGATCGTTATGAAACGCTCAATGGCAAGCGGCTACGCGGGCGTGGACAATCCGCTTTTCTACCGCGAAAACACGCTGATGCTTTTCGGCGATGCGAGAAAGGTTGTAGATGCCATTTTGGCGGCGATGCGCTCTTAATTTTCGATTTCAGATTTGCGATTTAATTTTTCAATCCAAAATCCGCAATCGGAAATCCCAAATTCAATGATGGCGGCGTTACGATTTTAAAACTACTCTTTAGACTTTTCCGCACGGTTCTAAGTATCATTAAACTACAAAGAATACCTGGAGGCTGAAAAAATTGAAAGCAATCGTAAAGAGCAAAGCCGAGCCGGGCTTGTGGCTCGAAGACGTTCCCGAACCGGAAATCGGCATCAATGATGTCTTGATCCGCGTTCTGAAAACCGGAATTTGCGGAACAGACGTTCACATTTACAATTGGGACGCATGGGCGCAAGCTACAATAAAAATCCCGACGATTTTGGGGCACGAAATTGTCGGCAAGATCGTCGAAGTCGGTGAAAACGTCAATGATTTTTACGCCGGCGATATTGTCAGCGTCGAAGGTCATCTCGTTTGCGGACGTTGCCGCAATTGTATGGCTGGACGGCGCTACAAATGCGCGAATACGCTCGGTGTCGGTGTCCAGACGGACGGCGGTTTCGCCGAATATATTGCCGTGCCGATGACGAACATCTGGAAGCACGACAACGATATAAATTTAGACGTTGCGGCGATTTTCGACCCGTTCGGCAACGCGGTTCACACGGCGCTAGCGTTTGAAGTTTTCGGCGAAGACGTTTTGATTACGGGCGCCGGACCAATCGGAATTATGGCTTCGGCGGTCGCCAAACACGCCGGAGCGCGTCATATCGTCATCACCGACATCAATCCCAAACGCCTCGAACTCGCCGAAAAAATGGGTGCGGTAACGAAAGCGATCAACACAAAAGAAGTTTCTATTGCCGAAACGCAAAAAGAACTCGGTATGATCGAAGGCTTCGATGTCGGCTTTGAAATGTCGGGCGTCGCGTCAGCTTTCCGCGATATGATGGCGAATATGGCGCACGGCGGGCGCATCGCGCTTCTGGGAATCCCGACCGAAGAATTCGGCATCAACTGGAAAACCGTCGTCTTCAATATGCTCGACATCAAAGGCATCTACGGGCGCGAGATGTATGAAACATGGTATCAAATGAGCGTTCTGTTGGAGAGCGGCGTGAACATCGAACCCGTTATCACGCATCGTTTTTCATACAAGGATTTTGAAAAAGGCTTTGAAGTAATGCGCGAAGGAAATTCGGGCAAGGTGATTTTGGATTGGAGCGAGATTTAACGGCTGTATCCCAAATATTTTGGCTTATAATTCTATTGTGAGGTAAAAGTTTTATGTTAAATGCGGCTTGGGTTGCGGTTAATTTCTTGGTTTTTTAACGCAAAGAAGCGCAAAGGTTTTTGCCGTAAAGCGCAAAGAATTGATCTTATCAGCATTCGCTTTTCCCTTATTCCCAACCGACGTTAGATTATTTAATTGAAGGGTGTGCATAAATCATTTTTATCAGAAACCATTCGCAATAGCTGATAACTGATAGCTGTATTGACAAAACAGATTGAGAGGAGAAGCGGGAAACTCTGAACTATAAATTCTAAACTATAAACTCTTTTGGATAATTTACTGCCAAATAGTTTAGAGTGCAAAGTTTATAATTTAGAGTTTGGTTTGATTCCCTCCTAAACTGTTTTGTCAATACAGATAGCGACTAGCTGATAATTGGTTTCCGGCATTTTGAGCCGTCTCTTGAATTTTCAGTTATCAGTTTTCAGCTATCCGTTATTCCGAAGGTTAATGACTGCTTTCAAACGTTTTATTTATGCACAGGCTTCATTTAATTCTGACAATTCTACCTTCAATCTTTGGAGAAATTGTTTTATCCGGCGATTCTTTAATCGCTTTCTCCAGCAAATCAGAATCCTTCGGCGCGGTCGCGGCGTCGGTCAAAAGTTTCGTATCTTTGAACATCACATAACCGTCGCCGCCGCGCGAAACCAAAAAATCGGAGGTCGCCAGCGTGTAAGTTTTATTTTCCTCCAAAGGCTTGCCGCCGACCATTATGTCCGAAACTCTTTTTCCGGCAGGTTTGGTCGTATCGAATTTGAAGCTCAAGCCGGAAACTTGCGGAAATCTGCCCGGCTCGTTGTCTTCCGCGCTTCTGGCAACGCCGTGTTCGAGAATTTCGCGCAGGGTTTTGCCGGTAAGTTCAACCTTCACGACCGGATTGTTAAACGGCAGAATCGAAAGCACATCACGTTTGGTTAAAACGCCCGGATTGTAAATTAAATCGGCGCGAATCGAGCCGCCGTTGACGAATCCGATGTCCGCGCTGACGGCGTTTCGATAAGAATCCGCGATAAAATTCCCGACGTTGGTTTCCTTCGTGCGGCTCGATAAAGAAAGCGCGTCCAATTGAACGGCGGTCATCCCGACAGGTTCAGCCAATTTCACCAAAAGGTCTTTGTATTTATTGAAAACGGAAGCGAATTCCGGCGCGTCGGGAATCTCGTCCGTAACCGGAATAATTTCCCAATCAATGCTCAGGAGTCTTTTCGTTTTCGCATCGAAATTCAAATTAAACCTGCCAAGCTCGCGCGCGTCGGCGGTCATTTTAAAAATCGGCGTGCCGTTTGCCGAAGACTGCAAAAGCGTGTGTTCGTGTCCGCCCAAGATCAAATCGAAGCTGGCGCAGCCCGCCAATTTTTTATCCTGCTCCATAAAAAGATGCGTCAAACCGACAATTGCATTCGCGCCCGCTTTGCGCATTTTCGGCACGATTTCTTTCGCCGTTTTGCAGTAATCTACAACGGCGAGGCTTTCTTCCATACTCGAAGTTTCTTTGGTTTCGGGCAGAAGCAAGCCGATAATGCCGACTTTTACGCCGCCGAAATCACGAATCACAAACGGCGGCGTGTCGGCGAAAATCTTGCCGGTTTTCGTGTCAATCACATTCGCGCCGAGCCACGTAAATTTCGATTCCTTTATTCTTTCCAGAAGTTCCGTCGTTTTAATATCGAATTCGTGATTGCCGAAAACCGAATAATCCAGCCCAATCGCGTTCCAGGCGTCAATCATCTGCGCCCCTCTATAGGTTCGCGTCTCAACCGAAGGCGAAATCGTATCGCCGCCGAGCGTGAAAATCACATTCGGATTTTCGGCTTTGATCTGCTGCTTTAATGTTAAAAGCCGCGCCAAACCGCCGCGCTTTCCGCCTTCAACGGGCGTAAATTGATAAGTGTCGTTGACGTGCAGAAAGGTTACGCGAACTTGCGGGTCGTTTTTCTGCGCGAAGACGGAAACGACTGAAGCGAGAAATAAAATTGTGGCAAATAGTGAATTTTTCATATTTGATTTATCGAAATAATAGGGTGAAAAAGGATTAATAAATTTTCATTTTCTTATCCTTTCGATCTCACAACGCTTTAAGATGCGTCCGCGCTTCCCAGAGTTCGGGAAAGAATTTTTTCTCCAAAGTCGTTTTTAAATATCCGACGCCTTCCGAACCGCCCGTGCCGCGTTTCATTCCGAGCATTCTTTCGACCATCAAAACGTGATGATAACGCCACAGCGCGATGTTTTCGTCGTGTTCGATTAGCAAATCCTGCATCACGAACAAATCGCTGTATTTTTCGGGATGCGTGAGAATTTCGACAATCGCGTTTATTCTTTCCTCGTTTGTTTCAGCCGAAAAGCCATTTCTCTCTAAAAGATTCCAAAACGCATCCGCCAAGGTCGGCTCTTGAAATCTTTCGGTCAATCTTTGAAAAGCAAACTCATCATTTCGGAAAGATTTCAGAACTCTTTCGTCCTTCGCGCCGGAAACGAATTCAAGCTCGCGGAACTGCATTGACTGAAAACCGCTCGCCGGATTCAGCTTGTCGCGGAATTCGAGAAAACCGATTTGCGCCATCGTTTCCAAAATATGAATCTGAGAAACCACCAATTTCCCGATTGTCGTCACCGCTTTTAACGAATGGTTGGCGCGAAACTTCCGACCTTCTCCCATCCATTTCACGGTCGCGTCAATCTCGTGCAGAATCTGCTTAAACCAAAGCTCATACGTCTGATGAATGATGATAAACAGCAATTCGTCGTGGCTGGTCGGCTCGGACAAAGTTTTCTGCAAATTGATAAGCTCGGGAACTTTCAGATACTCGTTGTATGAAAGCGGCGCGTTTTTTCCGTATTCGGTCATTTATTTTACCTGTTTTAAAAAATCTTCAATATTAATTTCAGCATCGCGCAAAGCGCCTTTCAGCGTGTAGCGGTCAACTTCATCGTGAAGAGGAAAGACAATTATTCTTCCGTCAAAGTGTTTCATTTTTATATGGCTTCCTTTTCGATGAACTTCCGAAAATCCTAATCTCGTTAAAGCCGATAGAACTTGTCTGCCAGAAAGAAGCGGAAGTTTCATATCGTTATTTCAACTAATTCTTTTTCTTTCTCAAGCTCGAAAGGTTCAGGCTCTAAATATAAACCTATCGCTTCCTGAACGTTTTGCAGGGCTTCTTCCCGTGTTTTACCTTGCGACCAGCAACCTTTTAATGAAGGAACCGAAGCTACAAAATATCCATCTTCGCCTCGCTCGATTAAAATCTTAATATTCATAATTTTTCTCTAATAGTATGCGTCTTATCTGTAATTTCAATCCTTTTTTATCAATTTTACAAAAAAGTTACGAAAAGGTCTTGACAGAAATCAAAAGATTGGTTAAATTTGCCTACGTTCCGTCAGGAAATTACACAAATTATCCCCAAGTCTTGCAGTTTAAGATTTTCTACTTGTCCGAGAAATGAGAATTATTTCGTTTCGATATTATTGCGCCAGGCTAAATCGGAATTTTCGGTTTGGTTAGGTATGGATTTTTGTTTTTTCTTAGCCCGTTTTTTCGCAAAAAACGCTTTCGGCTGAACACTTAAAATAATTTACTGAAGTTTGTAGGAGGAAATTAGAAGAATGATGAAAACTAACGGCAAGGTCAAATGGTTTAACAACGCAAAAGGTTACGGTTTTATTGAAAAACCCGGCGAACAGGACATTTTCGTCCATTACAGTTCGATTACCGGCGATGGCTATAAAACCCTGATTCAAGGGCAGGATGTCGAGTTTGAAGTCAGCAACGGACCGAAAGGACCGCAGGCGGAAAACGTGATGAAAGTCCAGTAATTTGAGATTTTTGATTTACGATTTGCCGATAAAAATAGCAAATCGTAATGAAAATTGATCGAAAAGTTAAATTATCTGGCTGCTTTCGGTTTTGATTAAAGAAAAGCCGGAAAGCTTTTAAAAAATAAAAGGCGGCTCCGAAAAAGAGTCGCTTTTTTAATTGAAAAATAAAAATCCGAATAAAGCCATCGATAGATGGCGAAAGAATGTAGCCCCAAGCGTCAGC
>DATHTS010000478.1:0-9988 GCA_035462935.1 Pyrinomonadaceae bacterium | reverse complement strand
GGTAAACTGAACTATTTTTGCCGCAGAATCGTCGGGGTTAGTTCCGCCGCCATCGACCCAAGCAAAACTGACGCCAGTTGTATTTAATCCATCTACTGCGACCGAACCGCCCGTAGTGTTTCCTGACGAGACCACAAAATCTTTTACAACCGTTGGTGGAAGCGTCCAGGAACGATTCGATATACTAGTTCCTGATGGGAGAACTTCGGCAGTCAGATTTATTTTCTGTCCTACTATTACAGTATTGTTAGAAGTTGTTATAGGTTGTCCGTCTCTTTTGATTATGACTTAGTAAACTTTTAAATCCGCAGTTAATGTTCTTGTAGGACTGGTTGTCATACAATCGCAATCTTCGGGACGCATTGCTGAATTGCGTTTGGATTCTTTCTTGAAAGCGACTTTACTGAACGATAAACCCCTGAAGTTCGCATATCTCAATTCTTATTTTTCTTGTTTAACTTTTTGTTCCAAATAAGATGTATTGATTTTATTTGCGGCTCTTCCTTAGAACAAATCAAGTTATATGCTATTTTTACATTTTCATAGATTTCCGTTTTAGTTGAACTGCAACTTGCACTAAATGTAATGCCCTTTATGAACTTTCCTTTCCCGCGCGTTTTAGATAGAGTTTCAACAATTCCAGAGGCGGTTTCGCGACTAATATACTTAAGAGATGTATTTCCGAACAAACTATGTTCATCCAAAAAAATTTTTATAAGACTGGCTTGTTTATCTTCATCATAATCTGCTTTTAGCAATATTCCCGGTTTGATGGAATAAACATCCATTTTAGGTTGTCCGAAATCTCGCTCTAAATCTGCACGAGTTTGTGATTTGCAAACTAATCCATATGTAAGCAAAATGATTATCATTAACAAAAGTTTATTTATTCTTCCCATAATATTTCTTCTCCAAGTATTGCTTTTAATTTGAAAACTTCGGCTTTTAACAGAGTGAAGTTCAAATTTTGAACCATCACGGACAAGGCACTTGAACTGTGATGTCATTTCCATTACTCATAATCCCACAAGCATAAGTACCGTTAAACTGCCAACTATTCTGCCGAATTGTTGGTTTGAAATTTGGTGAATAAGGAGTAAATATTCTTTGGGAAAAAGATCCGATAATGAACTGTCCGGCTGAACATCCTCCGACTGGTTCATCTGTAAATTTCCCATCTGATTCAGTAAGGTCTCCAACTAATAACGAAGTATCTAGATTATCAGCTCCCGCACTTTGACCGTCCTGTGCGAAATTTGTTAAATCCTCTTTTATAGGTATTGTAGCATGTATAGGTTGCCCATTCTGATCTAGAATTTGATATCTAACTCTAATTTTAAAACCGTAAGGTTCATTCGTCGGACATCCATTCGCTAAAATATTCGTCCCTGTATAAACACCATATGATAAAACACTAACCGACTTAGGTGCTTTAACCAATAAATTCGCAGTTAAGTTCTTTGTATCACTTAGCGTCAGGCAAGTGCATTCTTCAGCAAGGATTGAGGAATTGCTGTTGAGTTCTTTTTTAAAGGCAATTTTGCTGAATGATACGGCTTGAGTATCATTTAGCCTCGCAGGGCGCACATCTTCATTACATTTCTCTTTAGAGTCATTTATTCCGGCAAAATGAGGGTAACCCACGCCTCCGCAATTCGTCCCCCATTCATAATATATGGGTAGATTTACCTTAACCTTGATTTGTGTTTGACCTCCTCCCTGGGTTGTGGCATAACCTTCATTGCTACCCGAATCGACTACCGTTGCGACGCTCGTATTTGTGCTCGTCCAATCGTATCCTAAAACAGTTATATCTCTGCTATACATTCCATTCCCATAACAATCTATCCCATCCTCAAGAATACTATATGGAAAGTTGTTGGGATGCGTGGTTTGAGCGTTGCTGGGAACCAAGGTGGCAAAAGAATATGCTGAGTATTCACAACAACTTATGCAGAAATAGGTATAACTTATACCTTTGGCAGTATCAACCTGTATCGCTTGACCGACTAGCGGGACTTTATTGGCTAGGGCTGCTTCTTTTGTCGTGTCGCTTCTCCGTAATAACCAATGTATTTGCCCCTCTGAAATATTCAAAGGGATGGTTTTGCCTCTCTCATCGGGAGTCTGTTCATCTCTGAGTTTCTTAACGTCTATTTCAACCGTTTCGCCGCTTTTTATCGTTTTGATCGGGATGGCATACTCTCCGTCAGTTCCCCAGGTTATATGCGAGACATACACTTCATCCTTAAATCCGGCGTTTTTGATATAGGCTTTTGTTGATGATGTTCCTTCGATGGTAAAAGGATACATTGAAGACGCGCTTTTGAGCGCGGGGGCGTCCCACAAAAGAGTCCGGAAAACCTGCGTGCCGCTTTTGCTCACACTCTGCGCGGATGCGACGACGCTGCCCGGATTTCCCGTGTATTCTATTTCGATACCGGCGGTTTTAACGTTCTTCAAACTTGCGGCTTTTTGCATATTTACTTGATGAACTTCCCGCGGTCTCAGTTTGACGGTATTAAGGCTAAGGGTTTCTTTCGCGCCGTCTTGTTTTGTATAGGGAATTTTGATATTTACATCCACTTTAGCATCGGTCGTGTTGCGAAGAACTACGACCGGTTCAAGTTCGTTGTTTACAATAGAGCCGATCTGCAAGCCCGCGCCATGATATTGATTGGATTTAGCCTTTGCCGGATTTGTGAATGTGGCAATATTTGAATACCCTTTGGATTCGTTTTTGATCATCGCCCAGGCTAAAAGCGATTCTCCCGTCCCGTCGTGTGTAAGCGATAAACTCAAAACTTTTGCTTTGGCAAAAATGCTCCCTTCGGGAAAATCTTCCTTTACATTTAAAATTTTAATTTGATGCGGAAGAAGGGTGATGGTTTGATTAGAGCCGGAGTTATGTGAATTTCTTGTTAATGTCGCCGAAACTGTTAAAAATTCATCGCTTGTGTTAGTTAAAACCACTGTCGAGTCAGTGTCGCTACTGGGTATCCACCAAACGCTCTCAAGACGGCGAGAATCGAAATTACCCAACTCGCTCAATTTATTTTCAAACACTAGACTCTTGCTTTCGTCAATTACCAGAATGTTACATCCCAGCACAAGGTCTTTTCCTCTGTGAAACAACCTAATATTGCCCTGCTGAAATTCTTCTCCCGCGAAATTCGCCCAATCTCTCAAATTTATGGTTATAAATGAATTTCGCTCAACCGTAACAATCGGCATTTCCATGATCGCGCCGTTTTCGCCGTAAAGAGTGGGCGCAACTTCAATCGGCTGCGGTCCTTTATTGTTCATCATAAGTTTGGACTCAAAACCGTTGCGCGTGGTGTAAAAACCGCCGACTAAGGTATGCGGAGTTTGCGTTTCGTCGTCGAGTCTTATTTTGGCTGAAGATACCTTTGATGGTTTCGGCTCGGTTTTGGAATACTCAGCTTTTATTTGAAACTGTGAATAAACCGGGTTTGAAAGAAGAAATCCGATAATTGTTAAGATAATCAGGCGCAGGTTGAAGCGATAAAAAGTTTTCAGGCTGGGCATAATTTAATCTCCTAAATGAAATTTTTGAACTTAATCAGACCGGAGCGGCTTGCCCAAAAAGAAAAATCCATAAACGCGAGAAGGCTTCTCGAATTTATGGACGCTTCATAGCGACAAATATTTATGGGAAAGTCGCATTAAAAATTTATTGCCTTAGGTTTTAAAACTAATGAACTTCAATCTACTCTCATAAATGATTTTTGTCATCAACTTTTTTCATCTGATTGCTTATTACCTTTAAATTGTTGGAATAGAAAAAGTTAAGGAAATCATAAGAGTTATAAGTTATGCCGTATATTGTATCTCCTCAAAAATTTCAGTCTTGATTTCGAGGTGTTTCGCCGTTCCACCTTTTTCTAAGATTACCGTAAATTTATTCTCCCGCGCTTCCTGAAACAGCTTTTTAAGAAAATTTTTATTCGCCGCATCAATCAAATTTTCGGAGCAAAACTTTTCCAGTTCTTCATCCCTCGCCTCTGAAGTTATCGAGCCTTCGAGCTTGCTTGAAGTCAAACGAATGGCAGTTTTGTAATCAACAGGCTTCGCGCCGATCTTTACATTTTTCAGGTTCGTGTAAAGCATCATCTTGATAAGTCCGTCTTTGATGTCGTTGCGGCTCGGCATTTTGGAGCGTTGGCTGTGTTTGGCTTCGATGAGGTAAACAATTTGCGGTTCGATTCTGGTTTCGTCAACGGTGAAAAAATATTTTCCGAAAAGGGCGTTGATGATGGTAACTTTTCCCTTTGTGTTGGTGGAAAGCGCTTCTTTCGGCTGCAAGGTTTTAAATTCTCTGGCTTGCGCTTTTTGCGCTTTCTGGCGGGAGAATTCGATAAATTTCTGCGGCGTTTCGGCGTAATTTATCAGTTCGTTCAAACCGTCTTCATTATGCAGGTAAGTTTTTGTGTTTTTTGAGATTTCGCGGTAAGCGAGTTTGGCTTTTTCAAGAACGGGTTTGAGCTGCTTCGTTTCGCGCTCATTCCATTCCCATGATGTTCCTTTGAAATTAAAAATTTCGTTTAAGCGCGACAAAATGTAATTATTGTCTAGTTTTTGCTTTGTAATTTGGTCGTTTCTTCTCGCATTTTTCTCGGCTTCATTGTAATAACCCAAGATAACGTGAACATTTAAAAGACTCAAAAGCGAGATCGTATCCCACTGCAAAAAATCACGCTCTCCGCCTAAACCTTCATCTTTAACAACCGGGATTATCGCTACCTTTCTTCCCGAAAACGCGAGCGTGTCATAAACTCTTTCATACGGATACGAGCGCGTTCTTTTCGGCGAAATCCAGCGGCTGACGGCGATCTTTTCTTTTTCGTTGGTTAAAATAAACGCGCCCGGCGATTTGTTGATGTCGAAATTTTCGAGTTTGTATTCCCGCAAAGAATCATTCACAAACTGCTTGTAAATGATTCTTTCAACCTCGGCGGAAACTTCAACATTTTTATCGTCGGGAAAAGGTGTTGAAAGTGGAGAAAATGAAGCGTTTTGAAAATAGGAAAGCTGCAAATTCCGATTTTCCTGTTCTCTTACATTCCGCTGTTCATATTCAAGTTTTTTTTTAATTCCGCCTGCGGGACTTCAACCACCGAGCCGAGCTTTACAAACGCATTCTCGCGGTTGGCTTTAACTCTCAGGCGCGGCGAGATGCCGGCGCGATTTTCGGCTAAATCCGAGCGAAAAGTAATAGTGTAAGCCGTGCGAAGTTGGCGAACTATGTCTTCGTAGGCGTCTTGCAGTTCGCTCAAACGCGAAATTCGATAATAAACGCCGCCGGAAACCTGCGCGAGCTTTTCGCCTTCGGTTTCGGCTTTTGAGGTCAGCGAAAGATAACGGCTTCTGAGCGGATCAACCGCCGCGTTCGGGTCTCTACTTGCAGAAGCGGCAATTAATTCCGACGGAACGTAAAGCGGATAGACGAGCGCCCCGCTTTCCTGAATCGAGCCGAGCAGCGAATCGAAGGGCAGAAACGAGCGGTTGTCATCGCCGTCCGAGAGAACGACGATTCCGGTTCGCTCGCCTCGCATCGGGCGCAGGATTTCCGTCAAAGTGTAGCCGAGCGCGTCGTAATAAGCCGTTCCGCCGCCCGCGTCGAAGGTGTCGAGCGATTCGGAAAGCCTTCCTTTGTTGGTCGTGAAAGTTGATAAAGTTTTGACATCTTCATTGAAAATGACGATAGCAATTTTATCCTGCGGGCTGACGGTGCTGAGAAAATTCCGCGCCGCTTTTCTGATAAAATCAACGTAATTTTCCACGCTTCCCGAAACATCGAGCAGCAAAACCAGGTTAAACGGCGCGGTCGTCGGCTCGACCGATAAAATCTCGCGGCGCTCGCCGTTTTCCGAAACTTCAAAATCCTTCGCCTTCAAATCGCTGATGGCGCGATTGTTCTGGTCGGTAACGCTGACGAGAACTTTTTTGATTTGCGCGGTCGGCAAAATTTGCCTATTCGTCTTTTCCGATAAAACGGGAGTCGCTTTGCGAGGCGGCAAAGTTTTTGCGTAATCGCCGAAATATTTCGGGCTGGAGCGGCGGATGGCTTCCGTCAAAATCGAATCGCCGCTGCGGATAATCGCTTTCGCGGCTTCGGTGAGCGGTCTTTCCTGTAAATTTGAAGGAACTTCATTCGGGCTGACATTCAAAAGAATAATGCCGCGGGCGGTTGTGAGATTTAGATTTATTTGTCCTTTGTCCTTTGTTCTTGGCTCTTTACTTTTTGAATTTTTCTTTTTTGAGTTTTGGGTTTCTTCGCTTTCGGAAACTTCCTCTTCAATCTCCGCGTCCCCGCGTCCCCGCGTCCCCGCGTCCGGGTCAATAATCTTCCCGCTTATGGCAAATCTCCCCGCCGCTTTTTCCTTGACCTTTTCAAGCTCGACATCGCTCAGATAACGCGGGCGCGATTCGGTCCAGTTAAAATTGTATTGAACGTTTTCCAGCGGAACATCAGCCGCAATCGTGCCTGTATCGGTATAAACCTGCGCCGAAGCGAGATTTCCGGCAACGCGGACTTCGCCGGCGCGGGTTTCGATTTTCACCCGCGAGCGCAGCGGAAGCCTGATGATTAAATCAACGCGCGAGGATTGGTTATTCGGCGCGGCTTCGATTTTAATTCTTCCGTCGGAAGATTCGATTTTTATCTCGCCTTCGGAAATTTGAGTGTCGGCGCTTGGCGAAATTGAAACTTTTTCGCCGTTTTCCTCAACGACCTGCGCGTCAACGCGCCCGTAAAGATTGATGATTTCAACCAAACCACCGCTTTTAAGCGGAATTTCCTTTTGGAAAGATTGAGCTTCGGCGGCAAAAGCCAAAACGAAAATAATCGAGAGAGTTTGACTAATGAAAATAAAACGCTTCATTGTTTTTAAGTCCTACCTGTAATTTTCCCCGATTGCAAAAGGCGTTTTTGCACGCGCTCCTGCCAACGGCTTTGCGGACGGTCGGCGTCTTCAAACTGCTTGAGTAAATCCTGCATTGATTCGCCCCCGGCTTGCCGCGTTTTCAGGTAAAGCAGCGCGATAATAATTCCCGAAAAAGAGCTGAACAAAATTTGTATCGGCAGCCATAAGATTTGAATCAGCGCGTCTCTGATAGTTTTCCTGACGCGGCTTCGCATATCCTTTTTATCATCGGTAAATTTGACATTTATTCCCTGTCTGCCGAAATTAACGTCTATATCGTCATCTGTTTCCCGGTTTTCCGCCGCGGCAGTTGAGTTTGGTTGATTTTCCTGCGCCGGAAGTTGCACGCCGCTTTGTTCCTGCTGCTTTTCGACGGCGGCAGGTTCATTTTGCGCCGGCTCAAAAGATTTTATTATCGCATTTACGGAAAAAGCCATCAGTGAGGAAAGAACAACCGGGATAAGAAACATCGTAAAAACCGCGGCTGCCGTCGTTTTTAATGAACGACTGGTGAGCTGTTTGGAGCGCCGAAGCGCGGCGCGTCCGCGCAAGCCTTCCATCATAATTACGGGCGCAACCAAAGCCCACATCACCCCCAAATACAAACCGGGTAAAACGCAAAGCACGTAGCCGATAAGGGTCAGGACAACTACAATCAATCCCGTTCCGGCAAACGTCCGCCAGCGGCTTCTCGCTACATTAAAAGCCGTTTTTAAACTGATGGGTCGAAGCGGAACCGCCAGGTGCTGCGTTACAATCCAGGCTACCGTTCCCAAAAGCAGATACGCGCAGAAAATCCCGAAAAAACCTGAAGTTAAACCTAAAACGCCGAGCGTGATATTTGTCACGGTTTTGCTCGCCAGTTCGCTGACCGAAAGGAAATTAAAGAAAACCTGCAAAAGAGTGATAACGGTTATCGGCAAATAAATTAAAATCGCAAGCCACAAAAATTTCGGTAAATGCTGCCCGTAAATCGCCAGCGCTTTTTGCAGCAGCGTGCCGAAACCCTCGGAATGAGCGCGGAGTTTCGAGGCAAAAGCTTCGGCTGTCGCCGGTCTGTCTGCCGGATTCTTCGACAAAGCCGACATAATCACCTTTTTGACCTTTCTTGGAACTTTTTTGACTTTTAATTCCGGCGGCTCCGCATCTTTGTGCGCCTGCATCACGTCGGTAAAACTGCCCTCGAAAGGCGTTTTTCCGTTCAGCATTTGATAGGCGATAACGCCCAAAGAATAAATATCCGACTGCGTCGTCAGCTTTTCCCCGCCGCACTGTTCCGGCGACATATAAAGCGGAGTTCCGAGAACCGCGCCGACGCGCGTCAGCTCATTCGTATTTCTCTTTTCAAGACGTGATTGGTCGGTCGTCAAATCTCTTTCGGCGGATTTGCCGGTCGGAAAAGGCGCCGACATCAGTTTTGTTCCGGCGCGGTCTTCCAGCGAAATCGTTTTTCCTTCATTATCAACGGGCAAAATCGCCGTTTTCCCTTCCCCGTCAATTTCGCCTGAATCCTGCACCAAGGTCGCGGCTTCGTTTGAAATTATCTGCGTTCTTTTATTATCGGAAATCGTTTCGCCTTCGGGAGCCAGCGTCAGATTTTGATTTCCAATTAATGTTGCCGCGTTCGTCCGATCTGAAAAGGTTTGACCGGCGGATATTTCCCGCGTTGGGAAATCTCTTGCGATTAAATTTTCCGCGCTGAAATTTCCCGAATCTTCGCCCGTCGGAGTTTCGAGCTTTGCAATTCCGAAATCCAAAACTTTTACAGTGTAACCGCCGCGCTGATTCGGTTCGAGCCAGATATTGTCCGGCTTTAAATCACGGTGAATAATTCCCTGCCGGTGCGCTTCCGTAACCGCCGAGCAAACCTGTTCGAGAATATCCAGCGTCCAGGCGAGCGGCAAACGCTCTTCTTCTTCCAAAATTTCGCCGAGCGTGCAGCCGTCGAGATATTCCATCACGAGATAAGCGACGCGACCATCTGGCGTTTCGTCAAAACCGAAATCGGTAACGTCAACCACGTTCGGATGGCGCAATCTCCCCGCCGCTTTCGCCTCGCGGCGGAAACGCTCGACAAACTCGGTTCGCTGCATAAATTGCGGCACGATTACTTTTACGGCGACCGGTCGTTCCGTCCCGATGTGCGTTGCGAGATAAACCGCGCCCATTCCGCCTTCACCGAGTTCCCTTTCGATTTTGTATTTTTCATCGAGCGTCTGCCCGACCAGATTGCCGAAATTCATAATGCTTTTGCCGCCGATTCTAAACGTCGCTCAGGTGAACTATGAAAGTATCTACGATTTTAACTTGAAATTGTTTGGAATGAAAATGTTAATTTTGTTCTGATTAATAAAATGGAACGACAGCAGGCTAAGTAATAAATATCAATTATCCATTTTCAATTATCAATTATTTTGCAGTGTTTCTCCCGACAATCAATTGACTCGCTTTCTAAACAGGCAATTCAATAATAAACTTCGCGCCCTTCACTGAATTATTCACCGCGCGAATTTTCCCGCGATGCTCGGTAATGATTCTCTGCACAATCGGCAAGCCCAGCCCGGTTCCGCGCCCCTTGGTCGAAAAATACGGCTGAAAAAGCTTGTTTAAATCGGCAGGCGGAATTCCCTTCCCGTTGTCGGAGATTTCGGCGACGACTAAATCCCGCGCGCGGTCGTGAAAGGTTTTGATAGAAATTCGTTTATTCTGCTGATTTTCCTCAAATGCCTCGATTGAATTATCAATCAGATTTACAAAAACACGCTTCATCTGTTCCTCGTCAATCATTATTTCAGGCAGTTTTTCGGCTAACTTTAATTCGATTTTTTCATCGGAAAAACGGTCTTGGTAAAGCAAAACGGTTTTTTCGATTACTTCATTCAGATTTTTATTTTCGAGCTGCACGCTCGGAAGCCGGGCAAATTGGGAAAACTCATCAACCATTGATTTCAAGCTGGAAACTTCGCGCAAAATGGTCGAGGTGCTTTCATCAATGATTTTGGTCAATTCCGAATTCCGAATTCCGGGTTCCACGTTATTTT
>DATHTS010000477.1:0-5026 GCA_035462935.1 Pyrinomonadaceae bacterium | reverse complement strand
TGCTTTGCGCCAAGACACGGCTATCGTTTCGACGATGCTCGCCAATAATGAAACGGGTGTTTTGTTTCCGGTCGAAGAAATCGCGGGTATTGTCAAAGAACATTCAAACGCCTTTGTTCACGTTGACGGAGTTAATGCTGTGGGAAAAATTCCGGTTAATTTAAAAAACACGGAAATAGATTTTTTTTCCATTTCCGGTCATAAATTTCACGCCCCGAAAGGCGTCGGCGCGCTCTACATCAGGAAAGCCGTTCAACTGCCTTCGATTTACATCGGCGGCGCACAGGAAAGCGGCAGACGCGCCGGAACGGAAGCCGTGCATCAAATTGTCGGACTCGGCGCGGCGGCGGAATTGGTGAAAGATTTTTCCGCGATGGAACGAGTTAAAGACTTGCGCGACAAATTGGAAAACGAAATTTTGGAAAAATTTCCAAATTCTCGTTTGAACGGCACAGGTGATTCGTTGAAACGCCTGCCGAATACCTCGAATATTTCATTTGAAAATCTCAACGGCGAAGCGATTCTAGCAAGACTAAACGATTTAGACATTTATGTTTCCACCGGCTCGGCTTGCAACTCGGAAACTCACACCGCGTCAGCCGTTTTGCAGGCGATGGACATTCCTTACTCTCAAGCGATGGGTTCGATTAGATTCTCGCTCGGAAGATACAACACCGAGGCGGAAGTTGATTTCGTGCTGGAAAATCTGCCAAAGATTATTGTGGATTTGCAGGAAATGACAATCTAAGTAAAGAATTTTAAGAAAAGGAACCACAGATGGACACAGATAAACACGGATAAGAAATAAAATAATTTGAAATTTGGAATCTGAAATTTGAAATTAAAAATCTGTGTCCATCTGTGTTCATCTGTGGTCTCATTTTTCTTAAAGAATTCAAAAATTAAAAAAATCGAAACAGGAGAAACTATTTGAAAGTTTTACATTTTCTCGACACAACCGGGCGCGGCGGCGCGGAAACGCAGGTTTTGGACGTTTGCCGCAACGCCGGAGATTTCGGGCTGGATTTAACTTTCGTCACGGCGCAGGGCGGCGCTTTGGAAAATGAATTTCGCTCGTCGGGCGCGGATTTCGTGAAAATGAGCCGCCGGTTTCCGGTTGATATTTATCTTGCCTCACAGCTTCGGAAAATTATCAAGGAGCGCGAAATCGAGATTGTTCACGGTTATCAGCCGGTCGAAGGCTTGCATCTTTATCTCGCCGCGCGCGGGTTGAAAAATGTAAAAAAGGTTTTGAGTTTCCAAGGCTTTGTCTTTGACCGCAAAAACCGTCTGACCGCGAAATTCCTGATTCCGCGAATGGATGCGAATATCGTCGTCAGCGAAGGTTTGAAGAAATTTCACGAAACGGTTGACGGCTTCGATACGAAAAATTTTCAGGTTATTTACAACGGGGCGGACATAAAACGCCTTGAGCCGACCGGAAAATCCCTGCGCGAAGAGCTCGGTTTGCCGGAAGACGTTTTGCTCATCGGAATGATCGGAAATTTTTACCGCGATCCGCGCAAAGATCAATTCACAATCTGCAAGACGCTGCCGAAAGTTTTCGCGGAAATCCCGAATGTTCACTGCGTTTTCGCCGGAAAAATCGAAGAAGGCGCGGAGGAAAAAACGGCGGACTGCATAAATTTCTGCATCGAAAACAAAATCATCGAGCGCGTCCATTTTCTCGGCGGGCGCTCGGACGTGCCGGACATTTTAGCCGCGCTCGATTTGTTCGTTTTTTCATCGCTTTACGAAGGCTTGCCGGTCGCCCTTTCGGAAGCGATGCTGGCGGGCGTTCCGCTGATTGTTTCCGACATCGAGCCGCTTTTGGAGGCAACCGACAATGGAAAATACGCGGAAGTTTTTCCCGTCGGAAATGCGGAAATTTTGAGCGAGAAGATTTTGAAACTGCTGTTAGATGAAAAAGCCCGTAAAGATTTGGCAACTCGGGCGAATGAATATGCAAAAGAAAATTTCAGTATCGAAGCTCATTTAAGAAAATTAAAAAATCTCTATCAAAGCCTGCTTTAATTTTTAGAATATTTTTAGAAAAAAAATCAACCAAAAATTCCCATTCCATCCAAAAAATTGTAAATTGAACAAAAATGGCATATTATAAGGATTATCCAAAAAACAATTGCCGTTAAAACATTCGAGAAGGACGATTTTATTCATCTTTAAAACTATGAAACTGGTCAAACATATTTTAGATTCCAAGGGCAGAGACATTTGGCATATTTCGCCGGAAGATTCGGTGCTTGACGCCATAAAGCTAATGGCTGAGAGGGGAATCGGGGCTTTGCTGGTGATGGAGGGCGAAAAGCTCGTCGGGATAATTTCCGAGCGCGACTACGCCCGCAAGATTATTTTGAAAGGAAAATCTTCCAGAGAAACTCCCGTCCGCGAGATTATGACGGCGGAGGTTGTCAGCACCCAACCGCTTGAAACGGTTGAAAAATGTATGGAAATAATGACGAACGAGCACATCCGCCATCTTCCTGTTCTTGACGGCGAAAAGGTCGTCGGCGTGCTTTCAATCGGCGATCTGGTCAAAGCGATTATTGCCGAACAGCAATTTACCATTGAGCAGTTGGAAAATTACATAACAAGTTAAAATTTTGCGTCTTTGCGCTAAAAACAGAACAATATCGCAATTAAAAAATTTGTTGCAATATCAGGTAAATTGATGTATAACAGTCCATATAAAGTTAAATCATACGGAAACATTCCCAACAATACCTGAAATTTCAGCATTATGCAGAATGATTTCGTAGTCATTAGCTGGGTGGTTTTCCTATGCCGAAGACTATAATTTATTCCAATTTCCCGTGTTTAAATTATCTTACCTTAGATTAAGTATGACCTCGGCGTATCTGTTGAAGATGAATTTTCAAACGGAGGTTAATAATGAGCGTTCAACTTCTAGCCATCAAATTCAATCACGATTCTAACTCGGCAACCAGCGACGCCCTTAATATCCGCAGGAATGCTACAAAATTTGTCAATGTCCCCGAGTGGGAACGCGGCATAAGCATTAATCCTGAAGATTCTCCGGCAGCTTATTCGCTGGCGGAGACCCAAGGAAATACGATTACGATTCAAGCCAAATTCAAGCGTTTAAATAACAGGATTCAAACAGCCGAGATACGCGCCGTTGACCCGACAGTTGAGCCGGAATCGCCGGGTGGTTGTCTGGGTTTTATACTCCGGTTGATACGCGCTTTGATACGCGCTTTATTCGGGAACGTTCTCGGCGATGTCAAAGCAAAGCAAGTAACATTTTCGGCTGGCGGCGAGACCGCCTTTGTGACTTTTGAACTCCAAAATCTACGGCTTTGGAGTGCGGGAGTCGGCGTTCGAACCACGACCTGGCGCTGGCAATACCGGCTTCAGCCGGGTGATCCATGGATGGATTTTGAGACTAGCAATCACAGAATCTACTCGGTCTTGTCAATCCCGAAACTACCGTGGAATCAAGCGCCGTATAATAGCGGCAACATTCAACTGCCTTGGACGGAAGTAATGGACTATTCCTGTAATTGGGCGCTTCTAACGGGCGACGTTGACGCTGCGGCTCAACGAATAACAAGCAATGTGTATAATCTCGGACCCTCGGTAATAGAATATGATTGTCCCGGCGGCGGTTCCACACATTATGCTTTGGGAAACTTTAACTGCACGGCTTTTCTGGACCGGCTGCGCGGCGGCGTCGGGCTTGGGGTATATGTTAATTGCTCTGATTGCGCGACTATTACTTCGACTTTCGCCAACATCTTGGGCTGCGATCTCTGGCAATCACAGATGGGCTGGGACTTTGGACTTAATCCGCTTCTTGGTATCGGTTCGAGCGTCTGGCAGCCTGCCTGCGGTTGGTCGGGCTTCGGCTATCATGAAGTCGCTTGGAAAGGCGCGTGCACAGCTGATGAAGAGATATTCGATGCTTGTCTTCAAGTGGATGGCGACGCTGACCCGACCGCCGCGCCGCATACGCCGTTATTACCTGTTAATATGCGTTTCGGCAATACGGGGGACGGAGATTATCGAGACCGGCTGGCGACTCCTGCCGGGCGACCCAACTGCGCTCCTCAACCAAGCACAAGAAGACGCCGGACAGTTTTTTAAATTTCGGTAATAGGTAGGATAATCGCCATGGAAATATCAAAAGTAGAATATTTGAAGAAACACTACGCCTTCGACGAATGGCGCAATAGAAATACCCTTGATGACAACCTTTTCGTCTGGAAATTTTTTCCAAGTGAGAACGAACTCGCCGGCTGGCAGCCGCGCCGCGTTCAGCGGGTTGAATTGCCGGAGGTCGAAAAGTCAGATGGTCCGACTTTTATACAGTCAATCTGGCAAGGAGCGGAGGACGAGACCGAAACACTGCTTCGGGTGGATAGTTTTGAGTGTCGGTCACTGGAGGATGCCCATGAGTATCTGCTGCAAACTCTGGGAGAATTTCAATCACCTTTGCTCAAGCGAACGGAAGAAATCGCGGGCGATGTGGCTTTTACTTTTCCCGGAGAAACGACAGCTCTATTTGCGCGCGCAAATCTTGTGATTTTGCTGCGCAACGCCGGGCGCAAGGTTCAGCCGGTCACTCAGCTCGCAGCTAAATTTGACGAAACGTTGATTAGCAAACCGGAAAGAGAGGAAGACGGCATCAGAAAACAGGAACTTAATTTCTTTGATAAAGATTTGAAAACCGGTGAAACTATGTCGTTGGGGGCGGATTTATTCGAGACTGAGGTCGAAGGGCAGTGGTACAAATTCTTTTCTTCCTCCGGAGAGGTGCTTCTGGAGAACGGAAATCCCGTTTACACATCAAAAATGACAGGACTAAATAAAGTAGAGGTATTTATTATTCAACCTAAACGTATAAGAGGTGAGGGAAGAATGTTTTAATAACTGCGGCGCGTCGTTTTATTCAGCAACTTTGGTAATAAAATGCGCGATTTTCATAGTGCTTAAGAATTCACAGGTAACGGAGCCGCCTGCAACTATGAGTCTTCCGATTTGAATT
>DATHTS010000476.1:0-2710 GCA_035462935.1 Pyrinomonadaceae bacterium | reverse complement strand
AAATGTGATCGCGCTTAGGGCAGTTGGAGGCGAAGGAGTTTTAGAGGATAAAACTTTGGTTACACGGATCGTAGAACACGCCGACGAGAGAGAATTGTTCTTAGCAGAAAATGCGGACGCGCAAGTTTTGCTGAGAAGACTAATTGAAACCGGCGCGACAATTACAAAGTTTGAATTAATCGAACCGAGTTTGAATGATATTTTTATTGAGAACGTAACGGAGAATATATGAGAAGTGAGAGATGAGAGGTGAGAACTGGGTTTACGAAAAAAGTGGATTTTGGAGGAGAAAATGAAAACTAACATCTTGAAAGAAAAATCCTATAAGTTTGCTTTGCGAATGGTGAAACTTTTTCAGTATCTCTTGAATGAAAAGAAAGAATTTGTTTTGTCGAAGCAGATTTTACGCTCCGGCACTTCGGTTGGCGCGAATGTCGAGGAAGCGTATCAAGGTGAATCAAAAGCGGATTTTATTCATAAATTAGCTATTGCGAACAAGGAAGCCTTTGAAACGCATTATTGGTTAAGGCTTTTGCGTGACAGCGGATTTCTCGAAGAAAAAATAGCCAAATCTTTGTTGCTTGATTGCGACGAATTACAGCGCATTTTAGTTTCGTCAATCAAAACTGCAAAAGTTAAAAAGTAAGAAGTGAGAGGTTAGAAAAAGTTCTCACTTCTCACCTCTCACTTCTCAGTTAAATTTATGAGAAAATTTCTGGCAGTCGTTAAACACGAATACAAAAAAATCGTTCTAAAATGGGCGTTTTTGATCGGGACTTTGCTTTTTCCGTTTATAGCGGCGTGTTTTGCCGTTGTTCCGGCGATTATTTTTTCTCTCCAGGGCGAGCCGACGCGAATTGTCGTTGTTGACCCAACGGGAAAGATCGAGCCGCGTTTGAAAGAGAATCTTTCGGCGGGAAAAATACAGGCGAAAGCAAAGCAGGCTGCCCGGGATTCGATGAACGATTTAACCGCTTCGCAGGAAGAGAAGCTACAGCGTAACGCCGAACAATTCGGGCAAAGCTTTGCTTTTGTGAATTATGACGCGGCGGGAAAACCCCTAGAACAAATTCGCGGCGAATTAAACGGCAGAATCAGGGAAGGAAATCTTGACGCTTACCTGATAATTCCCGAAAACTTCGCCGACGAAAACGCGAGATATGAATTTTTCTCGCGCAAATCGGGCGATTTTATAGCAAATACCTCTTTGCAGGACGCGCTCAACGATGCCGTTCGCTCGCAGCGTTTAGCCGATGAGAATATCAGCGAAGAAAGACTGAAAGAGTTGAGCGGAAAGATTAATTTAGCGGTTAAAAAAATTGACGAAACGGGGACGGAAAAAGATGAGGAAAGCAGTTTCTGGGCGGCTTTTATCATCTCTTTTATGATTTACCTGACGCTGGCGATTTACGGGCAGACGATTATGGCGACCGTTATCGAGGAAAAGGAAACGCGCGTGGCGGAGATTTTATTTTCTTCGGCGAAACCGTTTGAATTGATGATGGGCAAACTTGTCGGCGTCGGGCTTGCGGGTCTGACGCAGCTTGCGATTTGGATAATCTCGGCGGTTGTTCTTCTCGGAATTGGAATTTCGTATTTCAGCGCGGCGGGAATTGATATTTCGATTCCGAGCATCACGCCGCTGATGATTCTTTATTTCTTTATTTACTTTATTCTCGGCTTTTTTATTTACGCCTCGATCTTCGCGCTAATCGGTTCGATGGTAACGAGTATGCAGGAAGGCGGGCAGTTCGCTTTTCTGCCGATAATGCTGATGCTCATCGGATTTTATTTCAGCTTTGCCGTTATCCGCGATCCGAATTCGAGCGTTTCATTCTGGGCTTCAATCGCGCCTTTTGTCGCGCCGATGACGATGCCCGTCAGGATTGTGGCAGAGATGCCTCCGTTCTGGCAGATCGCGCTCTCAATTTTGATAAACAGTCTGACAATCGCCGTTCTGGTTTGGCTGGCGGCGCGTGTTTATCGCGTCGGGATGCTGATGTATGGCAAACGGGCGACGATTCCCGAAGTCTGGAAATGGATTTGGCAATCGTAAATGAGAAGTGAGAAATGAGAGGTAAGAAGTAAAATCCAATTTTTCAGGAAAAATATTATCTGGCGAAAAACGACGAGGTTTATCGGCATTTGATGAAAGAGCATAAAGGGAAATACGAAAATGGCGATTGAGATTGAGAAGAAATATCGCTTGAGCGGCGAGCAGCGCGATAAGGTTTTAGAAGAATTGCGGGAATTCGGCGCGGAATACAAAGGCGAGGACTTCGAGGAAAATACGATTTATCGCGGCGGCGTATTGGGGGAAAAACACGCCGTTTTGCGGGTCAGGAAAACCCAAGCCGGAACGATTTTAACTTACAAAGAGCGCATTCCTTCGCCAGCCGGAATCAAGCATCAAATCGAACACGAAACCGGAATCGAAAACACCGAGGCTTTGGAGGAAATTATTGAAAGTTTGGGTTTTCAGAAGGATTTAGTTTATGAAAAACGCCGAAAAATCTGGCATTTTCGGGATGTGGAAATTGTTTTGGATGAGCTTCCGTTCGGTTCGTTTATGGAAATCGAAGGCTCGATAACGGCGATTAAAGAAGCAGAGATGCTTCTGGATATTGAAGATTTTCCGGTTGAGCACGAAACTTATCCGCATTTGACGCGAAAATTCGGAAAGCGAAACGGAGATTTAATCGAGGCGAGA
>DATHTS010000475.1:0-5123 GCA_035462935.1 Pyrinomonadaceae bacterium | reverse complement strand
TTCCACTTGAGCCGCTCAAATTCGTGCCAATTAGAGCGACTCAAGATTGAGGGTATGGTCCGCAGCCGCCTGCGTGAGCGGGCGGGTAATCGTCAGCGAAGCAACCCGCCCGCTCACGCAGGCGGCTGCGGACCCGTATATCCAAACTTGAATCGCTCTAATCAGGAAATAGATTTTTTTCATTAATTCTTCCTACACTGACGCATTTTGGTTTGTCAGACGCTCAAGCGCCCGTCTGCTCATGTTTCCGATAATAATCACGGAGATAACGGTCGCAACGATCCCGAAAATCAAGAGCCACGAGTTTTGCCCGGTGTTCAAAGTTAGTTCCGAAAGACCGGAGCCGACGAAAACGACCGCCGAAGAGCGCGGGAGCATTCCGAAAAACGTGCCGACGACAAAGGATTTGAGCGGGACGCGAGCCGAAGCCATCAGGAAATTCGTTAATGCGAAAGGCATTGCGGGCGACATTCTGATCAGAAAAATTATCAAGGTCGTGCGCCACACGCTCTGCCCGACTAAGGCTTCATAAATTGCCTTTGCCTTCGGATGGCTTTCAAAAACCTGCGGCAGTTTGTCGCCGACGATGCGCGTGTGAATCAGAAACGAAATCGTTGCCGCGCCGACAACTCCTGTAATCAAAACCGCAATACCAAGATTAAAACTAAACGCCCAGCCGCCGAGAACGCCTATAACATTGGTGGGAAGAAGCGCCAGACCGCAAAAAACCAAAACGCCGAGCAGGTAAAGCGGCATCCCGATTTCCCAGTTTTCCCGCAGCCAATGACCGAGCGGATACGCAAACGCAATCAAAATTGCGCTTCCGAGCATCGGCAGAAAAGCCGTGACAAAAGCTATCGGAGTTAAATTTCCCAACTCTCTAAAATAGCCGTAGATTTTTTTAAATAAATTCCCGATGCTCATCACTCTTTCCGAAAACAAAAAAGCGAGCCTTTTAAAGTACGCTCACTTTATTATCTTATCGAATTCTAAAAAATTGGCTAATGGTCTGTAACGGAAGTTATTAGAAGCTATCTCAAAAATACAAAAGGTTAGGTTAAGCCAGCGGTCTATGATCGCGTTTGCCGAAGATTGCTGCCTGAAGCGCGCTCATAGACCGCTGGCTTAACGATAATATTATTTTTAAGATAGCTTCTAAATAAGCGTTTAGAGTCCACGCTTTAGCGAGCCGACCGTTAAGCAAATTGCAGCCTGAAGGCTGGATTCTGAACGCTAAACCTTTTTTACTCTGGAATGTTATTTTAAAGGCATTAGTTTTCTTGAAACCCTTTAAATTTCAGTTTATTTTTTCAGATAACCACAAAAGTTACGTTTATAACGCCGCGCGTTACATTTTAAAACCATCTCTAAATATCGGGAATCCAAAAAATCCACCCGCCGTTTTCGATTTTTTTCAATCCTAAATTAGCAAGCTCGCTTTCCTTAACTCCCAGAAAAGTAAAATGCGGCAAATCGGAAACGACCGTCTGAAACCAGCCGTGCCGCGCTAAAATTTCCCTAACCCGCGCATTTTCAAATTCGCCGACATCAAGCGCAAGCATCAAAAGATGCTGTGAAGTTCCGGGCGGCGCGACCGAATAAATGATTGATTTCGATAAATCCTTGCTGAAATAAATTCCCTTCTCTTCAAGCCGGAAAATTTCCGGGATTTGTTTGGCGGGGGAAAGAGAGCGAATTTTGTTCGCTTCCCTTTCCGTCAATCTGCCTTTGCTGACCCAATGCGCCAATCCGGGATTTACGCGGCTCGCCCAAAGTTCAACCGTTCCTGAATAATTCCGCCGCCCCGCATCCTTTCCTCTCGGCGTGATTGTCAGATTGTTTTGCGCTGCTTCATCAATCGCTTTTTTGAGCGCCTCCATTGCCGGTGTCTGTAATTCGATTTCGATGCCGCCGATCTTTTCATTTGATATTGCAGCGCTTGATTGAAAGGCGGAAACTTCCGCTTCATTTTTGAACATCACCGTTTTTGGCACAATCACGCCTTGAGCGGCAAACACAGCTCCGTATTCTCCGAGTATTCTTTGCTCAACCGAACTGCTCGGAAATTGAAAATCGTCCGGCAAATTCAAAAAAAAGCGGCTATTTTTAACTTTTTCTTTTAAATCCCTGCTCATTAAAAATTTGAATTAAAAAATTCCAAGTATTAAAAAAATCTTGCCGATATAATACTAAAAACTTACACTATAGCCTATGAAGCGGTTTCTTCAGATTTCAGGCAAAACTCTTCTTGCTCTGTATTTAATAGCAGTCCACGCGCTTGCCTTGCTTTTTATTTATGAAAAATATTCAACAAGACCGCTTATAACATTTCAGGAGATAGAGACTGAAAATGTTTCTGTTCCGACTGAACCGACGGTAGTTCCGACAATCGCCCCAATTCCTGAATATACAACTTTGCCAGCCGACCAAAATACAAATCAAGATATTTTGACTCCAGAAAATACGGGAAAACTGATGATTCCGGTCGTCGGCGTCAAGCGCGAACAGTTGCAGGATACTTATACTCAAGCTCGTTCAGAGGAGCGTGTTCATAACGCGATAGATATTCCAGCGCCGCTCGGAACTCCCGTTGTTGCAGTTTCCGACGGCGAGATTGCCAAGTTTTTCGACAGCGAAAAGGGCGGAATTACAATTTATCAATATAGCCCTGACCGCCGATATGTCTATTATTACGCGCATTTGCAGAAACGGGCTGAGAATATCAAAGAAGGCGAATTTGTAAAACAGGGAACGGTCGTCGGCTACGTCGGCGATACGGGAAATGCGGGCGCGGGAAATTATCATCTGCATTTTGATATTTCCATTCTCAGCGATCCTACCCGCTATTTTGAAGGAACAAGCATAAATCCATACCCGCTTCTTAAAAACGGGATTGAAGCCAATCCGTAAAATCCTTTTTTTCAAAATTTTGGGCTAGAACTGCCCTCGTGTTAAACTAAAATAATAAATTTAGCGAAAAAGGGGTTAGGTAAAATGTTTAAAAAACAATTCAACTATAAAGCGAAAGGATTTCTATTTCTCCTTTCTTTATCAATTTTCTTATCGGGCTGCGTTCCGCCGGAACAGGCAAACACCACGAATATTCAAGCAAACACAAACACCAACGTTTCACAGAACGTTAATTCCAATGATGCGAATGCGGAAACAGCGAGCGACGTTTCGATTTACGGCGATGACGAAGTTATTTCCGAGCAGCAGGTCGAACAGGGACGCCTTGATCAGGATTGGAAAAAATTCGTCCAACTCGATCCGCCGACCGAAAAGGGCGGCGCGCAAAACAGAGAAAAATCAGGCGACGTTACGCCGGAAAACTTGAACAACGGAAAACAGCATACTCCTTTGTCAGGGGATGCCGCCGGACCTTCGGTTCTTCGCGTGCAGATATTGCTCGACCGCTCGAATTTTTCGCCCGGCATTATGGATGCGAAATGGGGAAAAAACACGGAAAAGGCTGTTTACTGGCTGCAAAAAAGTCAAGGTATGCCCGCCAACGGGCAAGTTGATCAGCAAACTTATCAAAAGCTGATTGAGCTTGCCGGAAATCCCGACAGATTTATCAGCGAGCATAAATTAACCGAAAAGGACGTTTCCGGTCCGTTTGTGAAAATTCCCGCCGATATTTACGAGAAGGAGAAACTGGAATGTATGTGCTTCGAATCTCTCGAAGAAAAGCTCTCCGAAACGTTTCATTCTTCGCCCGCGCTTTTGAAACAATTAAACCCGAAAGCGACCTTAAACGATTTGAAAGCCGGCGATACGATTATGGTTCCGAATGTAACCGGGAAGGAAGGCAGTCAAAATAAAGATGTCGCCCGCATCGTTGTTTCCGACGGCGGAAAATATGTTCACGGGCTGGATTCGCAGGGCAAATTGGTCGTTCATTATCCTTCGACGCTCGGCTCGAAATACAATCCATCGCCCGAAGGAGAATATAAAGTAACCGCGATTGCGAGAGATCCGACGTGGCATTACCAGCCTCAATTGCTCGGTAAAGGTGAAGGAAAAACCGCAATGATTCCGCCGGGACCAAACAACGCGGTAGGGGTTATCTGGATGGCTCTATCAAAACCGCATTTCGGTATTCACGGGACAAACGCGCCCGAAACAATCGGTTATACGACTTCGAGCGGCTGCATTCGGCTGACGAATTGGGACGCGACCGATCTCGGCGGTCGAATTGAAAAAGGAACTCCGGTCGAATTCCGCGATACCGTTAATCGCTCGGAAAATGCGGCAAATTCCGGGAATACAAATTCAAAATAGAATTTTTTTACAATAAAGCGACAGAAACCGCGAATTTACATGAAGAAACATGAAAAATCACTGAATTTAGTGTTATTTCGTGTTTCTTCGTGGTTTCAGTTTCTTAATCTTAATTTTTGCGCAAAGCCAAATTTATTCTTATTCAGGCAGAGACTGTGAAGCGCCTGTGAATACTTTTTTCTCTTCCAGATTCGGAGTCCAAAATTTATAGCCGTCAATCGTCTCCGATTTCATTGCCAGCATTGGCAGATCACTTTCCTTAACTCCAAGGAAAGTAAAATGCGGCAAATCGCTTTTCACGGTTTGAAACCAGCCGTGTTTTGCCAGAATTTCCCTGACCCGTCTATCTGCAAACTGCTGAACATCCAAAGCCAGCATAAAGATATGCTGCGAAGCGCCGGGCGCGGCGACCGAGTAAAGAATTGATTTGCGCAAATCCTGGCTGAAATAAAATCCCTTATCTTCCCATTCCAGAACCTTTGCTACTTGTTCTTTAATCGGCATTTTTTTCGCGGCTTCAGCGTCTGCGCGAGAAATTTTCTTTCGGGCAACCCAGTAACTCAAAGCGGGATAAAACCGCGAATTCCAAAATCTGACCGTATCCTGATAAGAACGTTTGGCAGCGAGCGAACCGCCGCGCGGCGTAATTTGCAAACCTTTTGCGGCGGCTTCCTTCTGCGCTTCCAGCAGCGCCTTCATCGCCGGTTCCTGCAATTCGATTCTAACTCCGCCCAAAACAATGATTTCCCGTTTCAACCGCACCTGATAATCCTGCGTTTCCCTTTCGTCTTCAAAAATACATTTGCTTGGCAAAAATCCGCCGTTGTTGGAAACGAAAA
>DATHTS010000474.1:0-1690 GCA_035462935.1 Pyrinomonadaceae bacterium | reverse complement strand
CAGCCACATCAACTCCGCGCCGAAGCATACGGTCACGTAAGACTTGCAGACTGATCTGCTTGGCTCTTTCGATTTCGTCAGGTGTGCCTCTGCCGAAAATGTTTTTCTGTGCTTCCGCCGGTTTCAGAAGAAAAGTAATTGCCGGTAACACAACCGCAAGGGCTGCGAAAATGATTAGAAACTTTTTCACTTTGGTTATCTCCTTGGGAATTTAATTTAGAAATTTGCCGATAAAATATATATCAAGCCCGTATAAATGAAAAAATCGCACACTTAGAACAAGCAAATTTCCGTTCGATTACCAAATAATTTGTTTCTTATTTATGGGAAACAGAGAAAGAACCGCTAAATGCCGCTTTCGGCAGATAATCCATTTACCGCTGATTATCACGGCAATGAAAAGAAGAATAAAAAGGGAACGGCTAAAATGGTAGTTCCCTTTTTATTCATTAAATCCGACAACTATTTTCAACTTGAACTCCGAATTAGAGTCAGGTTTTAGTTATCCGGGAAGAATTTACTGAACACCAACGGCACTCCAAGTTGTGGCAACCGTAATATATTGTGTACTCGCAGAGCCAAACAGATCAGTTGCGGCGTTGAGCGTGGCGGTTCTCGCGCCTGCAAAATTCGTGCCGGAAGTCATATAAACGGTCAAAGCCCGATACCAGATTTTAGCCGCGTCATCCGCGCCCATTCCTACAACGGTAATGCCGCTCAAGTGATGCGTTCCGCCAACCGCCGCCAGATAAAAAGCATGATTTGCGATACCGGAATTGATATGAACGCCGCCGCTGTCGCCCGTGCCAGTATATCGCTCGGAGTAGTGGTCTGGATCATCGTTGGCGGTATAACCGGCGTTTCCGGCTAAGTGCGGATTATCCATATACCGGAGCGCGTCACCGGAAGTGGAAGGCGTGTAAGCATCTTCTCCGATTCTCCAGGTATTTAAATTTTCACCTCTGGCATAACGCTCGACTAACGCGCCGAAAACGTCGGACATTGACTCGTTAAGCGCGCCCGATTCGTTGGAGTAAGTCAAATTGGCAGTGAATTGAGTTACGCCGTGTGCCATTTCGTGCCCGGCAATATCCAATGTAACCAGCGGCGAAAATTGTGTTCCGTCACCGTCGCCGTAAGTCATTTGGTTGTTATGCCAGAAGGCGTTGTTATACTTTTTACCAAAATGAACGCGGGAAGTAATCAATCTAACCGAGGTATTCGTCGAAGCAAAAGTTGTTCCCGGTCCGCCGCTGCCGTCAATACCATTGCGCCCGTGAACGTTTTTGAAATAATCGAAAGTCTTCGCCGCGCCGTAATGAGCGTCAACTCCGGCTCGTTGAATGGAACTGTCCCAAATATCATTGGTATCGGTATAAGCCGATTGTTTTCCGCCGGTTCCAAACAACGTATTGCCGGTGCTGTTCATATTGAAAGTGCCCATCTTGCGGGTTAAATCTTCCATATAATATGTTGAACCCGAAAGGCTCGTATCAATCGTTACCGTGCCGCTGTAAAGCGACGGACCCGAACCGGTTTGCAGATTGTTGTATTCAAAAACCTTTTCACCAGTCTGAGCGTCAATAAAAATAACGGGAATCGAGGTTTCTTCCGAACCATCTAATCGCGGCATTTCCACTCTGTAAGTTAAATGATCGCGGTCTTCGCCTCGAAATACCCACATATCAAC
>DATHTS010000473.1:0-1684 GCA_035462935.1 Pyrinomonadaceae bacterium | reverse complement strand
TGCAAGCTGAATTTCAAACAAAGCCGTTCATTCAAGGCGTATGGAAAAGTTGGTTTTTACTTCAAATTTACTTTCTCAAGTTTGCCTCAAGTTTTTATTATCCCTGTAAAATAACGACTCAAGTATTTCTCAAACCTTAACGGTTAATCTCTTCTCATAAATTGAAAATTTTTTATTGAGAGGAGATCAAGACCGTGAAAAGCATAAGAAACAGAACAGTTCGTAAAATTTCAAGTTTATTTTTAGCCTTGCTTCTGGTAGGCGTTTTTGTATTTTCCGCGCAGGCGGCAAAACTTAGCCCGACATTGCAAAGCAAATTATCTTCGGTTTCAGACAGCACCGAAGTCGGGATGGTAATCGTCGCTTTTAAAACCACAAACGGCTTGCAGGAAAGTCATTTGAATGTTTTAAGAAGCGTCGGCGTAACGGGCGGTCAGACATTTCCCACACTCGGTATGGTCGCGCAGCCGATGACAGCCGGGCAGGTTCGCGCTTTGGCGAATAATTCGGCGGTGCGCTCGGTCTGGTCAAACGATCCGCTTTATTACTTTATGCACCAAGCCCGCGTTCTCGGCGGCGTTCAACAACTGCAAACCGCCAGCCATTTTAAGTTCCGCACCGGCGGTTTGCCGGTTTCCGGCGCAGGCGATTTTTCGGTTTTGGTGATTGATTCGGGCATTGACGCGACACACGCCGATTTACAGTTTGGTCCGAAAGTTATTCAAAACGTGCAAACGCCGGTCGCTGCCGGAACTTTGCCCGGCTTTACGCCGCACGTTTCTATTGAAAATGTGCCGAACACCGACCAAACCGTCGGACACGGAACGCATTGCGCCGGTATTTTGGGCGGAACCGGTCTCCGTTCGGGCGGGCTTTACGCAGGCGTCGCTCCCGGTGCGAAAATCATCGGCGCGGGTTTGGGCGCGGGGATTTTTGTCATCAACGGACTCGCGGCTTGGGAGTGGGGTTTGGCGAATCAGTATCGCTATAACATCCGCGTCGTTTCAAATTCCTACGGCGGCGACGGTCCTTTCAATCCCAACAATCCGCTTTCGATAGCCAGCAAAATGGCTTACGACCGAAATATGACCGTGGTTTTCGCGGGCGGAAACGCGGGTCCGACTAAAGACACTTATAATCCATACGCGAAAGCTCCGTGGGTGATTGGTGTTGCCGCCGGAAGTAAGGAAGGTGATCTAGCCAATTTTTCATCGCGCGGTGTTTCACGTCAGGAACGTTTAAATAATGAAGACCCGCTTGACGATTATAACGCGCCCACGATTACCGCTCCCGGAATGGGACGCGCATATGAAAGCAGTTTAGCCAGAGCCGGATTCACTATTGACATGGTTTCGACGCGCTCGACTTTGAATCTTGTAGCTAACGGTCTTGATGCCGACGCGGAACTGCCGCCGGGGATGATTCCGTTTTACACGCAGATTCACGGCACTTCGATGGCGACTCCGTATGTCGCTGGCGTGGTGGCTTTGATGCTTGACGCCGATCCGACCTTATCGCCGGACGAAATCAGAGAAATTTTAACTTCGACGGCTTCCAAAATGCCGGGACGCGAAGAATGGGAAGTCGGCGCGGGTTTTGTTAATGCTTACGCGGCGGTTGATAAAGTCTTCAATCGCTCGCGCAACTACAAGAGTTTGCAGGATGCGACATATAACGCTGTCTT
>DATHTS010000472.1:0-2736 GCA_035462935.1 Pyrinomonadaceae bacterium | reverse complement strand
ACCTCGCCGCCTTCGACGAGCCGCGCTTGTTCGGCAATCGTTCCTTCCGCGATTAAATCATTCGCCAGATTGATTTGCTCGTAAATTTCCAGCGTCCGCGCCTGAACGCCGATTGCCTTTGAATGCGGCGTGGTGTTTTCCTTTTTATCGAAAATTACAAAATCCACGCCGTATCTGATTAGCTGACAAGCTAAAGAAAGCCCGGTCGGTCCCGCGCCGACGATGATTACATCTGTTTTCATTTAAATTTCCCCGGAAGTAATTATAGGCTTTGCCTCAAAAGCAGCATCTTGCCTCAAAAGTGCTTAAACTTGCCTCAAAAGTCTGTGGAAAAATGGACTTTTGAGGCAAAGCCGAGATTTATGAATATTTTATGCCAGAACTGCGGGAAAGATTCAGGAATCGAAAAGAGCGGACCCGACGGTACGGACGCGGCGCATATTCAAAGACTCAATGGCTGGATGACAAGACTTCCCGCTCTGGTCGGAATATTTGAATGGTTTTTTGCCTGCTCCGAAAGTTGTATGAAAGCTCTTCTCGAAAAAGCGTCGCTGACTTTCTCGGCTGTTTTTGTCTCGCTAGTCGGTAATATCCGACTGTTTGACGATTAGGTTGGCTGTCGAAACTCCGTCCCAAGTTCCTTCAATCCATTGAATCGACCCGTCGCCCGCGCGTATCTTGGCGCGATATGGAACATCGAGCCTGCCCTTTGTTACCTGTGCGATAAGTTGAAGGCGTTTATGAGGCGGAACTTCGACATCGCTTCGATGATTGTAAGTTTGGACTGTCGTATTTTCCTCGCCGAATTTCCACGTGTTGGTTGTCGATGTATTGATTTTCACGGTTGTCTTATTTTCGGCTAAAAACGGAATTCCGGCTTTAAACATCGTATCCACGCCGAGAGCTACCGTGAATCCGTGTTCGTGAGAAAAGGTAGATGTATTGCGAACGTCTTTTGCCACCGTGAAGCTCGATTTGAGCGGTTGCGCGGAGTTTGTATTGTCATAAGTTTGGGTTTCAATAATGTCCGGCACCGCGTCTAAAACCTTTGCCAAATCGACGTTCCAGTACATTTCCAGAATCGCCGCGATAGTTCTCGACTTGGCGAACCAATCCAGTCCGATTTGGACAAGCTCTTGATTTTTCAACCCTTGCAGCTCCCGTATAGGTCTGTCCGTCCGGTTGTTGTCTTCGATAATCAATATGTTTCTCTGGTCGTCGTCACTCATTTTTTTGAGCGCGTCATCATCGCGAATTCCTGCTTCGCGCAGAAACACGACGACCGCGCCGACTCCGATCAAAGCTTCGTCGTTCATTCCTTGAAAATGACCTGCATCCTGATTAGTATGTTGAGTCATTTCCACTATTAAAGTATTGCGTTTATTTTCGGTCGAAGTATGATTCAACTCCTCTTCCGTCCGCCATTTTCCTGCCAGTAAAATCCCGCGTAGTGTCATTTCGATGGTAAATGCCATATCCGATTCTCCTTATTTTTTTAATTTTGATTATGAAAGTAGCGATTGTACGAAACGATTCTGCCTAATAAACACATTTCGTGTATTATTAGGAATTATTTATACAGCAAATAATTCTTCGTGATTATTTATACAACAAATAGTCTGTTGATGCAAAAAAAATCGTCCTGCGAAGCGGCGCGCGATGCTTCGCTATTGTAAAGCGAAATAAACCGGTTTCTGACAATTTGGCTCATTATTCGTAATTTGAAATTGTTAATTCTTCTTCATGGCTTTGCCTCAAAAGCAGCATCTTGCCTCAAAAGTGATTTCCAGATGATTTCTGATCTCATCAGGTGTTCAATGATCATAATGCTCTTCTTCATTTAATTTCGTTTTTTTGCTTTCCTCTACTTCCAAAGCATCCGGGTCGAGCAATGCCTGCGCGATTCGCAAACGCGCGGCAAAACGAACTTCGGGGCGCGAAAACTTTTCTGAAAAACCTGCCGTGCGTTCAAAATCCGCTTCCGACAAATTCCTGATTAAAACCACGCCGTCTTCGACATAACGATAAGATTCGTCCAAAATTCTTCGCAAAAGCAGTTCATCATCTTCCACTGTGCCGGTTTCGTTAAACTCTTCCAATAGAATCGCGGCGTTGATGACATCGTTGATAAACATCATATTCGCTTCCAGCATCGCAAATCCCTGTTCCGGCTCGAACCTGGCGTAAGCGTGCGTCAGATTCAGAATTGATTGCAGATTTTTCCGGTGTTTCGTCTTGCCGGAATAAAGCGAGCGCGCTTCTTCAACCAGAGCGGCAGCCGTTTTTTTATCACCGTTTTTGGCAACGGTTTCAGCCGTGCGCGTTAAAATCTGGATGCGTTCTTCCGGCGTCTTTAGTTTGGCGAGCATCTCGCGCACCTGCCGCAAATCGCCTTTTTCCGCCAGTGCGAGCGGTAAATCCGCCTTGATTCGGTCGTCGAGATAATCGTATTCGCGCTTGGTTTTGATTTTGCCGTAAAACTCCCTGGCTTTTTCCGTGTCGCCGTCGTTGAAGGCTTTTTCGGCGGCTTTCCAGTATAAATCGTCTCTTTCGGCGGCGGGTTTCTTTTCGATTAACTGCATAATCTCTTCGGCTGGCTTATCCTCAATGTCGTTTTCAAACCCCTGCGTCCGCACCAGATTATTCAGCTCGGTTTGATTGTCCTGTCCGATTTTGCGGCGAATCGCCTGCGCCTGCGCGGGAAAAAACTTACTGATTTCCGGCATTATCGGCGCG
>DATHTS010000471.1:0-2979 GCA_035462935.1 Pyrinomonadaceae bacterium | reverse complement strand
AAGCGACGGTGCGAATTGCCGGCGATCTGGTCGGGAGTCGGTGCCCGCGGGAAATCGGCGATTGTTTATGCGGGAAACCGCGATTCGGAATGAGCGTCCGATAGGCAACGCCCGGAAAATAAGTGGAAAAATAAAGGCGACGGTCTGAATATCCGCTTGCCGCGCTGCGAAGATAAGCAATCTGCGCTTCGACCGAAGCTATTTCCGCGCGTAGAGCGTTTGCCTGCGCCTGAAGAGAATCTTCCTGTTCGTCCTTTTCCGCCCGCAAACGCGCCGAAAGCTCCTCGCGCTCGATGCGGCTTTCTTCTATTTGCCGTTCCAATTCTTCCGGTGATGGAAAACCTAATTTTTTGTAATTTTCACGATATTCGCGCTCGGCTTGGACGCGCTTTTGCCGTTGTTTTTCCAAATCTGCATTGGTGATTGTTTTTGTCTGTGCAAAGGTCAGACTCGAAACTGAAAAAATCAAACCTAAAAACAGCGCAATTTGTCTTTTCATAACTTTTACTTCCTTTTTAAAAACTGTATTTTGAGTATATCATTCAAATAGAATTCGCCTCAATCAATATTTTCTGTGATGAGAAAAATCAGGATTTGGTTTTTATGAAAAATGCGGAAATCGTAATCATCGGCGGCGGCGTAGTTGGCGCGAGCGTCGCTTATCATCTGACCGAAAAAGGCGCGCGCGATGTTTTGATTTTAGAGCGTGAAACCGAATGCGGCAAAGGCTCGACCGGAAAAGCGACGGGCGGAGTCCGGGCGCAGTTTGAAACCGACATAAATATCAAAATGTCCGTCTATTCGCTGGATTTTTTCGGTAAATTCAAGGAGTTGACCGACGTTGACTGCGGATACGAGCCGCGCGGTTATTTGTTTTTCGTTTCGAGCGAGAAAGGTTTGGATTATTTGAAACGAAATATCGAAAGGCAAAAATCGCTCGGTGTGAAAGGCGTGGAAATTGTTGATTCGGAGACGATTTCGGAAATGATTGAAGGCTTGAATTGCGAAGATATTATCGGCGGAAGCTACGGCGCGAACGACGGTTTTATCAATCCGCTCGGCGTGATGGAAGGTTTTCAGAAAAAGGCGTTGGAAAAAGGCGCGAAAATCGAGTTTGAAACAGAAGCTTTTTCAATTGAAACCAGAAACGGAAAAGTCGAGGCAATTCAAACAAACAAAGGCAGAATCACCTGCGAAAAAGTTGTTTTGTGTTCAGGCGCGTGGGCGCGGGATCTGGCGAAAACCGCCGGAATTGATTTGCCTGTCGAGCCTATGAAACGCCAAATCGTCTGGGCGAAAAGCGAAACGGATTTGCCGAAAAATCTGCCGATGGTGATTGATCTGGAAACGGGTTTTCATTTTCGCCCGGCAAAAGATTCCCGCAATGAAGTGCTTTTCGCATATCCCGACGCCGATGAAAAATCTTCCTTCGACACGAATTTTGACGAATCTTTCATAGAAAAAGTGTATGAAAAAGCAAGGCATCGTGCTCCGTTTTTGTATGAAACGAAAGTCATTCGGGAAAAATGCCGCGCCGGTCTTTACGAAAACACGCCCGACCATCACGCGATTTTAGGCGGATGCGAAATCGAAGGCTTGTATTTAGCCAACGGCTTCAGCGGACACGGGGTGATGCATTCGCCCGCGACCGGAAGGGCTTTGAGCGAGATTATTCTGGACGGAAAAGCCTCGTTTTTAGACGTTTCTTGTTTGAGCTTTGAAAGATTTGCAAAAGGCGAATTGCTGCACGAAACAGCTTTTATTTAGATGTCAGATTTTAGATGCCAGAGGTTAGAGAGCTGGTATCTGGCATCCGACATTTAGTATCTTCAAACTTATGAAAACAGCAATCATCCATCATCCCATTTACGAAAAACACGACACCGGATTCGGGCATCCCGAAACGCCGGAGCGTTACCGCACGATTATGGAGACGCTTCGGGCGGATAAAAATTTGTGGGAAAGCTTGACGGAAATCGAAGCCGCGCCGGTTTCCAAAGGCATTATTCAAGCCGCGCACACGCCGCAGCATTTCAAGCGCGTGGAAAACGCTTTTGGCGAAGGCTTTGAGATGCTCGACGCCGACACGGTTATCTCGATGAAATCGTTTGACGCGGCGCTGTATGCGGCGGGCGGCGCTTGCCGCGCGGTGGACGCGGTAATGTCGGGCGAGGCGGATAACGCCTTTTTAGCCGTGCGCCCGCCGGGGCATCACGCGACTGCCGAAAAAGCGATGGGGTTTTGTCTTTTCAACAACGTCGCGGTTGCGGCGCGGTACGCGCAGAATAAATACAAGGAAATCGAGAAGGTGGCGATTGTTGATTGGGATGTGCATCACGGCAACGGCACGCAGGGAATTTTCTTTGATGATCCGACCGTGTTTTTCTTTTCGATGCACCAATATCCTTGGTATCCGGGAACGGGTTCGAGGGGCGAAACCGGCTACGGGCGCGGGAAAGGTTTAACAATGAACGTGCCGGTCAAAGCGCGGACACCGGCAAACGACCAAAAGCGAATGTTTGAAGCGGCTTTGCAGGATATTTCCGCTAAATTCAAGCCGGATTTGATTTTCATCTCCGCCGGTTTTGACGCGCACCGCCGCGACCCGCTCGGACAATTGCGTTTGGAGAATGAGGATTTTATTCAGATGACTGAAACCCTGAAACAATGGGCGAACGAAACCTGTCAGGGCAGAATCGTTTCTTGTCTGGAAGGCGGCTACAATCTGGAAACTTTGGGCGAAACGGTGAAATCTCACGTCGCGGCTTTGAGAAATGGGTAAGCGATAGTTTTGAACAGCAAAAATAGAGATGAAAGATAATGCTGAGTAATTCTTCATCAGCTGGTTCTGGTTTTAGCAAAAAATCCGATATTAGCCCGCGAGAGCGGGCGGCAGCATAAAGCCTCGTGCGTCAGCGCGAGGGTTAACGGCAAACAACAGTTAAAGCTCTCGAAGAGAGCGACAGCCTAAAACAAAAG
>DATHTS010000470.1:0-1707 GCA_035462935.1 Pyrinomonadaceae bacterium | reverse complement strand
AAATTCGCCCTGCCTGACGCGGATCAGCCGTTTGAAATCGAATTGGTTGAGGTAACCGAGCCGACGGTGACGCCGAGCCAGATGTTTTATTCTTTGTTTTTTCTGGGCAACGGAGATTTTATGCTGCCGCAGGGAACTTACCGGCTGAACCACGAGCGGCTCGGCGAGATGGAGATTTTTCTCGTTCCGGTGGCGCGCGAGGCGGAAGGCTTCAAATATGAAGCGGTTTTTAATTTATTAAGTGACGAAGGATAAACAGGCGAGCGAAAAGAGCGGCGCGGCTCGTCGGCGCTCTTTTCCAGCGGGCGCGTCTGATTCAATCTCTAAATACGATTGATGACGGCGTGGAGCAAAAATGCGCCTTTTGAATCCGGCACCAAAAATAGGTCGAACTCGCCGATACCCGAATGCCAAACCCGGAAAGTGTTCTGTGAAAAGCCGCTTTTGACAGCGCGGAAAGAAAGTGTAAATGTTTCCGCGACAGCTTTGCCCGATGATGCTTTATCAGCCGGGCGGGCGGTTTTGGCAGGCTTTTTGGTTTGTGTCAGATTTGACAACTTGGCGGAAGTCTTGCCGTTTTCAGTAATAAGCAAAAATTCCGTCCCGACGTATTTTTTAAAATCTTCCGCCGTCAAATAAGAAAGCGGATCGGAAAAATTCTTCGCCGGAAGCGCGCCGGAAAAACCGGACGTTTTTTGCGCCTCTGCCGCGAAGGGCGTCAACAAATTGTTTCCCGCGATTACGGCTGCGCTGCCGAGCAGGATAAACCTTCTTCTCGTAATTTTCATTGGATTTAAATTTTAGTTAATAAAATATAGGGAAGGCGACTAACCGGAAGGATTATACATTAATTTGAAAATAATTCAAATATTTCAAATATTTCAAATAAATTTCAAATAATTACTTGACAAATCAAACCAACTGAAAATAAAATGTTTATCGCTAATCTATAAAAAACGTTCCGGTTAATTCAGAATTTTATATAAAACAAAGCAAGGTTATGATACCTGCATCTTCTATCTTAACGCCGGTTTCCAACTCGGACGAGGCATTTTTAGTTGAGCTTTATGCTTCTACTCGCGCCGAGGAAATGGCGCTTGTGCCTTGGAGCGGCGAGCAAAAACAAGCATTTCTGCGAATGCAGTTTGAAGCGCAGGATCAGTATTACCGCGAGCGTTATCCGAACGCATCTTTCGATTTAATCAAACTCAATGATCATCCGGTCGGCAGGCTTTACTTGGCGGAGCTCGCCGACGAAATCAGAATCATTGATCTCGCCTTTTTGCCCGCGCATTTCGACGCGGGCGTTTTTGTCGCGTTGGTCGAAGAAGTTTTGCAGAAAGGCGCGCGGGTCGGCAAACCTGTCAGCGTTTATCTGGAAATAAACGATCCAAACACTGAAATTTTCGTCCGGTTGGGTTTTCGGAAAATCGGCGAACAGGGAATTTACTTTTTATGGCAGCACGATTCCGCCGTTTTAAGAGCGGCTGCTGAAGCATAACCAAATAATCAAATCCGGCAGGCGAAGCCGAAATGTTTTGCCTGCCATTCAAAAATAATTAGGAGTCGAAAAAAATGGGACAACCATATATTGGAGAAATCAGAATGTTTGCCGGAAATTTTGCTCCGGCGGGTTGGGCGTTTTGCGATGGACAGTTGATGCCGATTTCGGAAAATGACGCTCTTTTTACTTTAATCGGCACGACT